>JAUVBP010000035.1 GCA_030591125.1 Candidatus Woesearchaeota archaeon
ATGACCTCTTCCATCTGCGGCGTCAGATCGAGACTGTCCTTGTCAGGCACCTTCTGCTCTCGCACATAACTCTCGACAGTGGTTCGGGCGAGATCCAGCAGGAACTCCTGCTCTGCTTCATTGACGACTTCAACTGTGAACTCTTCTTCTACTCCTGTTTCGCCCTGTCCTGTGTAGAACGCTATAGAGGAATAACCTACAACCCTTGACTTATCTCCTGAAGTATCACCAGAGTTCTTGTAATCAAGTATCTTTGCCTGCCAGCCGCGCATCTCTGATATCCTGAGGAGGATAAGGATTGCATCCTTGCCGCAGGCTTCACACGTTGTGGTACCTGCATAGTCCTGCATCTCTATCTTTGTGATGCACTCTGTATCGAGCTTCACAGCATCTGCATAAGGATGATAATGAGACAGGTCACTCGATACGATAAGTATTGACTCATCGTCGAGGTATTGCTCCAGGATATCTGCGGCTTTGTCTATAACATCTGCATCGGCAGTTCCAATCACCATAGGTATTATCTCAAAACCATCACCAAGAACTTGTTGAAGGAATGGGAGTTCTACTTCGAGTATATGTGATGTGTGTGTGGCCTCATTAAAAGTAAATGAATATTCTTCTTTTATTTCAGCCGCTATCGCGGCAACTCTGACATTTCCCAGAGGAGTCTCATAATGAGTATAGTTAGGGATAGATATCCCCTGGAACCATGCGCCATTGACATGATTATTACCTATAAGAAAGACTTTCTTGATCTTCCCTTTCTTTGCTTCCAACTGTTTCACGCCGTTGGCAGCGACCTGGCCTGAATAGACATAACCTGCGTGCGGCAGGATAAGGGCTTTTACATCACCGAGATGTGCAGGCTCTGCGCTGGAAAGATAACCCTCGACCATCTGCTCAAGAATGTTGCTGTTGCCAGGGTAGAACTGGTCCGCGACATATGGTTCGCGCACATTCTCTACAATATCTTCAGGCTCTTCCGAGATGCTGTCTTTCAGTATGAATGCGAAGACCAATATCATTGCCGCTGCAAATATCAGGATTGTCAGGAGGTAAGGGCAGATGCTGCAACAGACAGGCTGCCTCTTTGTCTTGGAACCATTCTTCTTGACACTCTTCTTTCTCTTCACCATCATCTCCACACTCCTGCTATCTTCTCACCGCATGATCCGCACGCACCATCCTTGAAATTCGATAGATCTGTCGAGTAACCCTTACGCTTCATCACAATCTCACCGCAGCCAGGACAGTAAGTGTTCTGCGCATGATGCCCGGGAACATTGCCTATGTAAACATATTTCATCCCCACTTCCATCGCTATCTCTCTTGCACGCTCCAATGTAGCGACAGGTGTCCTTGGAAGCGATGTCAACTTATGCAGCGGTGTGAATGCAGAGAAATGTACAGGATAATCAGGGCCTATATTTTTATGTATCCACTTCATCCCTTTACGTATCACATCCATGTCATCAGTCCAGGTTGGCACGACAAGCCAGGTCAGCTCAACCCATATGCCTTTCTCGACAGCAGTCTTTATAGTGTCCAGGACAGGCTTCAGCCTTGCACCATTGAGCCGGTTGTATGTCCCATCGACAAAACCCTTGAGGTCTATGTTGGCTGCGTCAATCACTTCGCTGAGCTGGATGAGAGGATCCCTGTTCAGATAACCTGCTGTGACCCATATATTCCTTATGCCTTCTGCCTTGGCAAGCTTTGAAGTGTCATGCATGTACTCATAGAATGTAGATGGTTCAGAATATGTGTAAGCTATCGATGCAGATCCGCTCTGTTTTGCAGCTGTCACGACAGCATCAGGGAACAATTCCGTGTTCCTTGTATCTTCAGGTCTTGACTGGGATATCTGCCAGTTCTGACAGTTGAGGCAACGCAGATTACATCCTGCAGTCGCTATTGAGAAAGACTTTGTTCCGGGGAGAAAATGGAAGAGCGGTTTCTTCTCGACAGGATCCACATTAGCAGAACATGGATTGCCATACACAAGAGAATAGAGCTTGCCATCTATGTTTGCCCTTGCTCGGCAGATGCCCCTATCACCAGGACTGAGCCTGCAAAGATGAGGACAGAGAAGACACTGGACATCAGCACCCAAGTCTGTGTAATGCATCGCTTCACAGGACCACTTCCAGGGTTTCTTAGGTGCATCACCCCTGAATATGTCTGACTCTGCCTTCAGGGCATGGCTTCCGGAATTGAAGAGCAGACGGTTGGTAGCATAAGCACCCAGGCCCAGGCCTGCCGCTCCAAGAGCCGCCCCCTTGATGAAATCACGCCGTGATACTATCTTCTGGAGAAATGTCTTGGGTTCAGGTCGCGTAGCCCTTTTAGCAAGGTGTTTGCCGTTCTTAGAATGCTTCTTACCACCCATTTTGTGGTATCTACACTACCTGCGTATATAAAATTTATGGACATCAGACAGCCGAGAACGAGCAATCATAAGAATAAAAATAAGAATAAAAAATTAAAAAAAAGTTCAGAACTCCTTGTGAGCCACAACCTTCTTCGCCACATCATCCTTGAGCAGATACGCCCTCAGATTCTTAGGGATACCCATAGCAAGAGCCATGGCATCGAAAAGCTCGCTCTCCTGTTCGGTTATCACACCATCCTCAAGAGTGACATCCAGTATCCCGACCAGTGCCTTAAGGTCGCTGAACTGCCCTGCACGGTACTCTGCAGTCTGCCTCGGATTTCCACTCTGCCTTGCGACAAGATGTGCTGCATCGAAGTTCGCCTCTGCCCTTCTCCTGTAGATGTGACCCAACTGCCTTGATATTCCTGGCTTATTCATAAGTTCAGCATACTTCGAGAACTTCTGGAGAAATGGCATGCACTCCTCGGTGAACTCCACGCTGTCCTTGAATATGTCCTTGTCACCTAGAGATGCCCTCATGACGATATTGTACAGGTCCTCTCCAGACTCACCTACAGACTCAAGCATGAGCTGGATCCCACCGTCATATATCTTGCCGAACCTGTTCTCAAAGAACTTCCGTACAGAAGGTACCCTTGATGTTATCAGGCCTTCATTGACCTTGTTCATGATCTCTGCTTCGACACGATCAAAAGCATCTCCTGTAGACGGCAGATGGATATCCTGCACATCATAAAGATCAACATCATCAGTTATGAATCGCTTCAATACATCAAGGTCTGTCTTCTTGACCTCGTTCATCAGGTAGAAGTACTGGCCGAAATCAGCCATCAATGAGACAACAGTCTTTGCATAAGCTTCGCTTCTCCTATCTGCAGGAGTCAACGCTTTTCCGACATACTCTGAATGGACCGAATCAGTAAACCTCAGGAACTGCTTGTACGCTCTTCCTATAGTCATCCTGTCCAGAAGCCTATCATCCCCTCTGACCTTGACCCACTTGTCAACACCATGCTCCTGACCTGTATGCCTAAGCTCCTTATCAATATGGAAATTATACCTCTGCATGCTCCTATACTGCTCACTCGATGTCCCGAGCAGATTGGGTGTCAGACCGACATCCACAGAATAGCTCAGAAGCATGTTCTCCTCTTCCTCTGTCACTTCCCTGATCTTCTTGCCAGTCTTCTCATCAGGCTTACGCTTCCATGCCTCTAAAAGCACGGGAGTCATCTGCATAGAAGCAGTCTTCTGCTCTAAATTCTCATACATCTCTCTCATCTTCAATACCTCAACACGTTACGTTATACTAATCTCGGCTCGGGAATCGCTATAAGACAGTTAAAATGGTCAAAACAGCCCTTCTACTGTCAGATAGCTCGAAATAAAATAAATCTCAAATCGCCCTGCAAAAAATACCCAATTTGAGTATTTAAATGCTTCTGTTTAAGATGCTTTAAAGTGTTGAAATCAAGGGTTATGGGGAAGGGAAATGTAAAATGACACCTCTGGTTGCATAACCTTTTTAAAGCACCACCCATTTCTTAGTCTCGCACGATATGTGTTCTAACAACAGAAACAAACACATCCGAACCAGCGTAAACCTGCGGTTTACTGGTCTCGGATCAACTAACTTATGTAAGAAAACAAACACATCCGAGGTGTTTTATCAAGATGGCAAGACCAGGTTCATATGACTTCAAGGAAGTAGAGGAAGGAATCATCAAGTTCTGGGAAGATAATGATACTTATCCCAAAGTGAAAGCTAAAGGCAAAGGCAAGAAGAAATTCTTCTTTATCCAGGGACCTCCATATACATCAGGAAGGATCCACATGGGACACGCGTGGAACAATTCACTCAAGGATCTCGTGCTCAGATATAAGAGGATGAAGGGCTTTGAAGTGTATGACCGGGCAGCATATGACATGCATGGACTCCCCACAGCACACAAGGTGATGGCAGAGCAGAAGCTCAAGACAAAAGAGGACATAATCAAGTTCGGCATGGAGAAGTTCATCAAGGAATGCGTCAAGTTCTCTGTAGATAAAGCAAAGATCATGGACAAGGACCTCTGGAGAATAGGCGTCTGGATGGACTTTGCCAATGCACGATATCCCATAGATAATTCTTACATCGAAGGTGTGTGGCACCTGATCAAACAGGCATACAAGAAAGACAGATTATACGAAGGGCTGAGGACAATGAGCTGGTGCTCTTCCTGCCAGACAGCGCTGGCAAAACACGAGTGCGAATACAAAGAGATCACAGACAAGTCCATATTCGTGAAGTTCCCTGTGAAGGGCAAGGACAAAGAGTATCTGGTCGTATGGACAACAACCCCATGGACCATAACATACAACCTTGCAGTGATGGTGCACCCAGAGCTTGACTATGTCAAGGCAAAAGTGGGTGATGAGATATGGATACTTGCAAAAGGGCTTGCAGCACCAGTGATACAGAACTTCACAGACGTGAAGCTGGAAGTCCTCGACGAGTTCAAAGGAGAACAGCTTGAGGGTCTCGAGTATGAGCATCCCTGGGAGAGCAAGTTCGACCACTACAAAGAGATCAAGGCAAAACACCCTAAAGCACATACAGTGCTGCTGTCTGAAGAGTATGTCAACCTCTCAGCAGGTACGGGACTCGTGCATTGCGCACCAGGCTGCGGACCTGAGGATTATGAAGTAGGGTACAGGAACAACATACCACCATTCAATAACCTCCTTGAGAACGGCCTGTTCCCAGACGACATGGGACAATTCGCAGGGCTTCAGGCAAAGAAAGATGACAAGAGATTCATAGAGGCGCTCGAAAATGATGGGCACCTCATCGCACAGACAGATGTAGAGCATGACTATGCACATTGCGAGAGGTGCAGGAATCCTGTAATCTTCAGGACGACAAAACAATGGTTCTTCAAGGTCGAAGACCTGAAAGAAAGGATGCTCAAGTCGAACGAGAACATCAACTGGGTGCCTGAAGCAGGTAAGAATGCATTCAGGGCTTGGCTCGAGA
This sequence comes from Candidatus Woesearchaeota archaeon, assembly GCA_030591125.1. Classification (GTDB taxonomy): domain Archaea; phylum Nanobdellota; class Nanobdellia; order Woesearchaeales; family UBA11576; genus JABMQF01. Next base: position 5,415 of record JAUVBP010000035.1, read on the forward strand.
ACCTCCGCGACAACTCAATAACAAAACAGAGATTCTGGGGCACGCCAGCTCCGATATGGAAGTGCGAGACCTGCGGAAAGATCGAAGTCATAGGATCCATGCTCGAGCTCAAGGAAAAAGCAGGACACTGCCCGGAAAACCTCCACAAACCATGGATAGATGAAGTGGAGATAAACTGCGAGTGCGGAGCCATGATGAACAGGCTCCCTGATGTACTGGACGTATGGATAGATGCAGGTACGTTATCCTGGAACATACTGGATTACCCCTCGAACAAGGAGCTCTACAACAAGCTATGGCCTGCAGACTTCATACTTGAAGCGAAAGAGCAGGTGAGAGGCTGGTTCAACATGCTCATGGTAACATCGATCATCGCATTCGACGACCCATTGCCTTTCCTCAACTGCTATATGCACGGCATGCTCACCGACGTAGAAGGGCAGAAGATGAGCAAGTCGATCGGAAACGTAATATCACCATATGAAGTCATCGACAAGCACGGAGCAGACACGCTCAGGATGTACGTCGCGAACACTGCAGCAGGAGAGGACATGAACTTCAGCTGGGACGAGATAAAGCTGAGACACAGGAACCTCTCAGTGCTCTGGAACACACAGAAATATTTCATAGAGTTGACACGGTTGCACTCACTAAAGCCTACTGAAGTGAGCGGGCTGAAGATAGAACCTGTCGAGAGGTACATGCTCTCAAAGACACACTCAACAATCAAGAAAGTGACTGATATGCTGGATAACTACAGGCTGCATGAGATGCCTGCAGCAGTCACTGACCTGTTCCTCGAGCTGAGCAGGACATACATCCAACTTACCAGGGACAAGGCCAATTCGGGAAGCGATGGTGAGAAGAAAGCATTGCTCGGGACGATATTCCATTCATTGCTCGAGACACTGAAGATAATGTCCCCATTGTGCCCGTTCATCACAGAGCAGCTCTACCAGCAGATGAAAAAAGAGTTCAATCTCGATAAAGAGAGTGTGCATGACTTTGACTGGCCAGTGGCAGATGATAAGCTGATCGATGTCGAGCTTGAAGAGAGGTTCGACATAGCCAAGAGCACCATACAAGGCATACTATCTGCAAGAGAGAAAGCACAGCTCGGAGTCAGATGGCCTGTCGGAGAGGTCATAGTGGTCACCACTGATGACAAGACCAAGAAAGCGATGGAAGAGCTTGGAGAGCTCATAAAGACACAGACCAATGTCAAGAAGCTCACTGTAAGTGAATCATTCAAGGACGTCAAGATGACTGTCAAAGCAGACTACACCAAGATGGGTCCTGACTTCGGAGAGAAGTCACCCCAGATAGTCGCCCAGATGGCGACGACAAGCCCTGAATCCATACTCAAGAACCTTGATGAAGAAGGTAAATTTGAGATCTCTGTCAATGGGGACAAGTTCGAGCTCACAAAAGAGCATGTGATGATAAAACGGGAAGTGCCTGACAGCCACCTCGAAGGCGAGTTCAAGACAGGACTGGTATATCTTGACATGCATAGGAATGAAGAGCTGGATGCAGAAGGGTATGCAAGAGAGCTGATGAGACGGGTACAGTCACTCAGGAAAGAGTCCAAGCTATTGAAGCCTGACAGGATATCCCTGTTCATAAGGACAGGACAAGACATGGCACAGATGCTCAAGCCATGGACTGACGCGATCAAGGACAAGGTAGGGGCGTCGGCCATGAACATCACGCACAACGAACCTGCAAAGATGCATGAGCACAGGAAGAAAGAGAAGATAAAGGACAAGGAGTTCCTTGTCGAGTTCGACAAAGTGTGATAAGATAACTGTCAATATAATATACCAAGGTAAAAAAAGATGGTGAAACGCAAGAAAGCAAACAAGCAGAAAGAAGCCGATAAGCGAAAGGCTGTCGCGTCCAAGAAGAAAGACAAGCGAGTCCTGACACCGCAGGAAGAGGAAAAGAATCTCGAGATGCCCGTCCCCGCACTATTGATGAAGCTGCTTGCAGGACTGCTTACAGCGATAATGATTGCGGCACTTACCCTGTACGTACTCGGCAGCATGAAAGCAAGAGGATTCTGGAGCCTGACAATACTGATATCGATAATCGCATTCTTCGTGATGCCTATGATGCGGAAGAAGTTCGCAGGCAGCAACCGATCCGGCAAGTGAGGTGATCTTATGCCACAGGAAGAGAACGAGATAAGCTGGTTTGATGGATTCAATATGCACATGAACACAGTGTTCACAGAGGATGACTTCAGGAACTACATGGAGATGGTGATGGACGAGCTCCCTCTGATAGAGAAGTATGTCCAGCCAGGCGCAAGGATACTTGATATCGGCTGTGGACTGGGCTGTGAGGCTGTCCCACTCTCTTCTCTGGGATTCAATGTCACAGGCATAGACAATGACCCGAAGGTTGTCGAAGCTGTAAAAGAGAATGCACGCAACTTCGGCAAGAAGATAAATATAGTGTACGGAGATATATTCAGCATAGACAGCAGGTTCGGAAGGGATGATTTTGACCTGTGCATATCCGGAGGGGTGCTAGAGCACTTTACACAGGAGCGGATAAGAGAGGTCGTCGATAAACAATTGAGTGTCGCACCGATCGTGATCGCATCGATGCCGTTCGCCAAGCACACTGACGTCCATAAGGAGTATAAGGACTATGTACGGAGGATATGCCATGACGGGATGTACAGGAACCTCTGGACTGAGACATACTGGATAAAGACAGTATTGCAGGGATACAATGTGCTTGAGCATTCTGTGCAGAAGATGCATTCATCATTAGGTGATTTTGACCTTCTTTACATAGTGCTAGGCAGGTGATCAGAAAAATCATGATCAGAACATAGCTCAACCTAATACTCAGTCATCACATGTCGCCCGCGTCATCTCTTATCTATAATATGCTGTAGAACTAATTGAAGTCATTAAGTGTCTTTGCCTGCTCTTTCTGTTCAGGAAGCGCACCGAAACGTTTCAGATAATTTATCCTGCGCTCCTCATCAAGCTCGAATTTAAGCTTTTCAAGCATCTCGTCCATTTCCAGCCCTCTGGGTGGAACCTTCTGCTTCACTCTTCCTCACCCTCCAGATCCGGGACAAACGGATCGGGTCCACTGTCTCCTTCGTCACCCATAATTCCACCCTAGCCACAATAATCATATAATATGGCTCTTATACCTCTAATATATGGTTTCACGCTTTATATACTTTGCGGAAAACAGATGAAAACCCCTTCTTTCCCAATAATCAGAAAATCAACTAGAGGGGATTTTCAATGTTCCACATTCCCTTTATAAACTTCAAAATATAGATTATCTAACCACTTTAAGATTTAGCTAATCTAACCACTTTAGGATTTAGGGAATGCGAAACAATTTAAATAGGCAATCTACAAGATATATGTGTCCTGTAAAGATGGTGTTTGAGAATATAAACAAAAACCTGGAATTTGATGTAGAACGGTGCAAGCAGTGTCAGCTCTGTGTGATGTTCTGCCCAGTCAAGGCACTTACTCTAGATGGCCTCAATATAAAGTGCAATGACAAATGCATAGGCTGTGGCACGTGTGAGAGATACTGTCCAGACCTGGCAATAAGGGTAATCAAGCCACCAGGACAGGAACAACCCGAAAAGGACAAGGTGTAGATGACAAAGAAGATGATACAGGGAAGCCGGGCAGTTGTTGAAGGTGCTATAGCTGCAGGACTCACATTCTTTGCAGGATACCCCATAACTCCTGCATCTGACATACTCCAGACTCTTGTGAAACAGAAATGCGTGAAGACAGTCCAGTTTGAGGACGAGATAGCATCAGCCAATGCTATCATAGGTGCCTCTATGGCAGGAGCAAAAGCCATGACAGCGACATCAGGACCTGGATTCAGCCTTATGCAGGAAAGCATAGGACTCGCAGTGATGACCAGGACGCCGGTAGTGATAGTAAATGTGATGAGAGTCGGTCCTAGCACAGGCATGCCCACCATGGCTGCACAGGGAGATATAATGCAGAGCAG
>JAUVBP010000050.1 GCA_030591125.1 Candidatus Woesearchaeota archaeon
GAGGGACAGTAGTCTATCAGAAAGTGATGTGAATAGTATATCCTCTCATCAGACTTCGCTTCATTTTGATAAAAATTATTTTCAGAGCTTATTTAATGTTTTTTCGCGAAGTATAGACTACACAACAATATTCGTGAATCATTCGGCACTCGCCGAAAATAACCTCGCTAAAGGAAAATGAAACTGATCAATTCACTATTGTTCTCTGCACTTCTAGGTGTATCCATGTCTTGTGCGCACAGTGATAAGGATGTGGAGGCAGGTCCGAAAGATGTCCCTCTTCACGTACGGCTGTCTTCATTCGATACAGGCGACATAGAGGTGGATCCCGTCATGAAGAGCAAGCTCGGACGTATAGCGGATGTCAAGAACTATGGCATAAACGTCTTCGGCCTGACTGATTCTAGCAATAACTATCTGAGATACAAGGAGCCTGAAGATGCGCGGATGATATATCGTCTCTACCTGACGCCAAGGACAGTGCTTCCTGAAAGCATTGCTGAAAGTGTGTTCTTGGCTGAAGAGACTGAACACCGTGAACCGCACCCATCACCTGTCATACTGAAGTCGAGTCTGGACGATCTTCTTGATGAGGAGGAGTTCTATGAGAACGAAGGGCTTGACACGATGAATCGGAGCATCGTTAACTTCAGTGACCTCGCAGGCTGCGACCTCACTCCAGATTTCATCAATTCTGCTTGGGCATACCAGGTACGGACACTGTTCCATGAGGACTGGCACATAACATTCGACAGTTGGCATCCCAAGAAGAGCATATCTCATGCGATACACGAGCCTGCGGCGATGGTGATGGGGTATGCAGGTGCGATAGAATATTTCAGGCACACTCACGGAGAATCATCCGCGGAATATCTTGTTGCAGTGAAGAAGTATGAAGATATCAGTGCTGAAGCAGACGTGATCACTGACGCTTATGAGATACTCAAGACGATATATGATTCCACGATATCTGAGGATGCAAAGGTCAAGATCAGTGAAGAGACATTTGCCTATATGGAGCGCGAAGGATACGACCACAACAATGCCACGCTGATGGATCGCATCATATACATGAAGTATCTGCCGCTGATGACCCTTGTGCATGCGCGGGCAGGCAGTGTCACAGAGTTCGTGAACGTCATGCGTGACTGTCCGATAGATGATGAAGATTCTGCTGTCGAGTATCTTGTGAAGTATCTCGCAGGCGCATAATATTTTTCAACTCGCTGAAGGAACATGGTTGACGATATAGATGAGCGGATAGAGGACAGATGGCGTTGTGAAGAGAGCTCTCGTGAAGATTCTATAGATGGGATGCCTGATGTCTTCACTTCCAAGGATTTTGTGATAGATACTGATGATGTCCCTGATGATCTCGAGTCGCGTCTGCAATTGATCGCTGAGGTCAAGAACTATTCTCTCCACGAGCTTGACTTTGAACCGTCGCCGAATTACATGAGGTATACAGAGACAAAAGATGCCCGTACGCTGAACTGGCTCTTCGTCAGTTCACCGACAGGAGTCTCTGATGAGTATGGTCCGCACGTACGTTATGAGGAGGATCTCTCGCACAGGGTATTCCCTGATGAAGGTATCATAATACATGCTGATACCGACGACCTGAAGGAAGAGGAGAGGTTCTACAAGAAAAAAGGTTATGACACTCATCGGAGGAGGATACAGGATTTCAATGATGGCAAGGGTTGTGACCTGACTCCGCGATTCTTCAGGCGGACGATAAACCGCCAGGTGCAGGTTGTCCTCCATGAGGATTGGCATAACACATTCCATTACATCGCCAATGGTCATAGGATCCCCCGATCACTTGATGAATCTGCAGCACGCCTGATAGGATATGCAGGAGCGTATGAATTCACTGCCCTGAAATACGGAAAAGAATCGCGGCAGCACAACACAGCGCGCAATAATTATCTGGCCATGCAGAAAGAATCAAGGCTATTGAAGGATGCGTTCAAGGAGCTGCGGGAGATAAGCACATTGGAGAAGGGAGGCAAGAGTGCATTTCTGCGGAGGAAGAAGTTGTTCTTATATCTCAAGTTTAAAGGGTATGACTGTAATGCAGCATTCCTCTCTGAGATGCGCCCTTATACAAAGCATCTTGAGCTGTTCACAAGGGTATATGAATGCGCAGGCAATATCCGCGGCTTCATAGATGTGATGTGTGACGCCCCTTTGGATGAACGTGAAGCTGTTGACCATATGAAAGATTTTATCAATAATGGGTGATTAACGATTTCTATGTTGAGGATGGCTTTTGTTGGGGATCTGCATGGTAAGATAGATCTCATGTTTGAGAAGCTTCAGCCTCATTCTCCTGACCTTGTGATCCAGATAGGTGACTTCGGAACCTATGTTGAAGAGCGCAGGATGGATAAGGCTACAAGGAAGCACGGAGGTCTGGGTGATTTTGTAGATTATTATGAAGGCAGGAAGAAATTTCCGATACCTACATATTTTATAAAAGGAAATCATGAGGACTTTGATGTCATAGAAGAGATACGGAAAGGTGCTGTGCCTAATCTATATTATATGACTAACGGGAATGTGTATGACTTCAATGGTCTTCGGATAGGTGCATTAGGAGGGAATCATTCTCCTGAGCGTTATAAGCTGGACCGCAACCATCCAAAGCTCCAGCAATCAAGAAGGAAGCATTTCAACCATCAGGACATAGAGAGCCTTGCACAACATCAGGATATTGATATCATAGCGGCACATGACTGTCCTCTTGGTTCTGGGATGCTTGGCCGTCACGGCAATTCTTGCGGATCGCCTGAACTCACTGAGCTTGTGCAGAAGATACGCCCTAAAACGCTTGTGCATGGTCATTACCATAGATATCAACTATCTCAGATGGGCAGTACAAAGATCATATCGCTTGATAAGATAGATGGCAGGGATTGTCCTATATTCTGTCTGGATATCTGACACAGCAGCCGGATACATGAAAACTTTTATAAATGAAACTGCGCTTTACATCCCAAAAGAGCGTCTTACTATGGTTTCCAGAAAAAAGATAGTGATTTCATCTATAATTATATTTACACTTGTGATAAGCCTCCTTTCTGTGTTCGTGTTTGCTGCTGGCGGCCTAAGGGCTGAATGCGAGACAAATACTGATTGTGACACTTCTATAGGCCTGAAATGTTTCCAGGTAAAAGGTGTGGCTACAGGTGTAGGAGTCATTGATACAAAGACCTGCAGATATAGCAGGTGTAGGACTCGCGCAGTCAATACTGGAGATAATAATTGTGAGTGCCATGCTGCAGGAAGGGACTCTTATTATTTCTGTCAGCCTGGAGAGAAGTGTGATGTTGATGTTGGCTGTATACCAAGCAATAATGCGAATCTTGCTTACTGTTCTGTCATGGCATCAGATGAGAGCTGCATATGCAAGAAGGGGAACTCTTACGAGGTCTGTGCGCCAGGTGTACGGTGTGACATGACTGGCGGAGGATGCTCAGGCGCGACTGCTCAACAGGAGCTTGATGGTCTTGGCAGTGAACATATAGATGATGAATTGCCTGCATCAGGGCAGAGACAAGGAGGTGCTCTGGACCTTTCTGGAATGGAATGCCCTACCGTATATGGTGGGCATGATACTATAACAACTCAGTGCATATGCAAGAAGGCTGCTGGAGGTTCTGAACCTTGTAGCAGTGGTATGCGATGCAGTTCATTTCTTGGATGCTACTCTGTCAAGATTGATAGGTCTGAGATAAGGTCTTGTTCTTATGGCGCTCCTGTTTCGCAATCTTCAGGATCCTGCCTTTGTGTCCTGAACAATGGTCGTGAAGAGATCTGCGGAACAGATACGATGTGCACCCAGGCGTATGGCTGTAGGAGCATCATAGAAGGTAGACTTGGCAATCTTGATATCACGACGTTAAGATGTAATTATGGTGCTGTGACTGCAGATTGCCTGTGTGATGCTGCGCAGAACAGCGGGATGTGCAGGGCAGGCAGCACGTGTACTGAAGTCAGCGGATGTATAAGCAGCATGGAAGAGAGTGAGAATATTGATGATTTTATCCCTGTAGGTCCAGGTTCTCTTGGTGAACAATGCGTACCTGCTACAGGATGTTCAAACGGTCTTGTGTGTAAGGCCCCAAGTTCGAAAGCTGACAGGGTATGCTCAAGAGCGATGTGTAATATTGATGGTGTTGCTGACATCCCCTGCGAGTGCTATGGAAAGAGCAGTGACACTGCAGAGACCTGTCTTGTAGGACAGGTCTGTATGAGGCAGGTCGGCTGCCAGTCCCAAGCGACTCTTGAAGAGAAGAAGAGATTAGGTAACGCAGGTATGGGTATGGAGTGTGATTCTACTGATGATTGTGACCCTGGATTATTATGCAGGGCTCCGAGCACGAGAGCAGATAAGGTGTGCACAAAGCCGCTGTGCAACATAGGGAATGTCATTGATGATCATTGTGTGTGCTACACGAAAGGTAAACAGGAATGCGCCCCAGGACAGGTGTGTATGGAAGATTTCGGTTGCATAACAGAAGATGTTGCTCCAGAGGATGAGTTCAGGTTTGCTATGGCAGATAAATACAGACCTTGCGAAAGCTCATCAGAGTGTAAGGATGGGCTTGTATGCAGAAGGGCATATGGAGATACTCAGGCAAAGTGCATGCCTAAGCCATGTACTGTTGATGGTACTGCCAACAGTATCTGTTCATGTTTTACAGGCGGTGTCATGCAGGAGTGTAAGGTCGGCCAGGTCTGCCAGACAAGCAGGGGCTGCCAGGGTGAAGCGACTGCAGCTGAAGAGGAAATTGTTGATGATGGTCCTGACTTCAGTAAATGCAATGCACAGACCTGCTCTGTGATACAGGTAAAACTCAATGGTCCTGGTTATTCTGATGTGTTTGTCAGGCAGAAAGCACCCAAGCCTCCGAAGAAGATGTCTGCCAACAGGGTGTCTAGCCCTGTCAGCATAGAGAAAGATACAAAATATTCAGTTGTCATAAGAGCCACAAAGTCTGATGTGAAGTGCCTCAGGATAAACGGTAAGGATCACAGAGGAAGGTCAAAGAAGTTCACGATATGGGATGACTGGACTGTAAGGGTCAGGGGATATTCTGATTATGTTGCTGGCAAGTGCGCTGGCAAGCCTATACCTACTGCTGGAGCATCAGTCAGCTTTACTGCTGCAGATGGCAGGGCATCAGGAGATGAACAGGATTGCGATGAACGTTATCAGGATCTTCTTGGAAGATATCATATACTTAATGATAGGGTAAATGACCATACACTCCCTTCTGAAGAGAAGATGAATGTTTTCAAGGGAGCGCAGAAACTATTGGAAGACATCAAGGCAGTAGAGACGGTGTGTGGATAAAATATGATTGGATCAGTCTTAAGGCGATCTCGTGCATTCTTTTCATTACTCATAGTCATATCATTGCTTGCAGTGGCGGCTTTCTCAGTCTCTGCAGTCAAGCCAGGGGAGATATCTTCACTTGTTGTTGAGACGCAGAACCTTATGGACCGTCTTGCACAGGAGGCTGCTGCTGATCCGAACACTCCTGCAGAGGACCTTAAGTTCCTGAAAGAGCAGGAAGGTCAACTATCTCCTGATGTGACTGGACAGGTCGATTCTGCGCTCTGGGAGAATGACATCGATCCTGATAGCATCCAGGATGATGATGCTAATGCAGAGGAGTCAGGCACCAACTGGGGTATGCTTGGCATAGTCCTTGCGGTTGTATTCCTCCTCGCAGGCGGCATCTTCGGAGGCAGGAAAGCCATCAAGGTGTACAAGAAGTGGAAAGCCGAAGAGCCTTCCCTTGAGAAAGGGGATATTGAGAAGCTTGAGTTCGGAAAACATAACCTTGTGCTTGCGGACCATCTGATAAGCAGTGCAGATGCTTCTGGAGACAAGGCAAAGATTGAACATTATGCTAAGGAATATTTCAATAATGTGGAGGTGCTCAAGAAGCATTTCCCTGAAGCTCTGTTCACCTTTGATGCTGATCAGAAGCCTGATGAGGCTCACCCATTGATACAACAGCACTTTGATGTCAAGGCCAGCGAGATAAAAGCAGACTACAGAGGAGACCTCAGTGTACTTATGCATTTCGTGATATCTTTCAGGGACGGGGTGCTCAGGAAGATGGGTGATCTGAAAGAGTTCGACCTGAAGACATATGACTTCACTCACGCATGCCATCGCTTTGCTGATCAGTTTGTCAAGGCAGGATATCATTCAAATTTCAAGGATGCTGAAAAGACCCTGTCTGCAATCCATACAATAATAGTGACGCAGGACACTATCCTTGAGGATCATAGGAAAAAGAATGAAGATGAGCCCATGCGTCTGAAGTTGGTCGACCTCGAGATGCTCTTCAATTCCCAGAAGAGGATGCTGCACAAGCTGCATGACCTACTTGAGTCGATCCGTGAGGCGGCAGTGCCTGAGGCGCGGCAGAGCGCGACCCAGTATTACAAGTCAGATTCTAAAAGGTTGCTTAAGCTTATCGAGGACGAGATGAAGCTCGAGAAAGAGCTGAAGAAGATGCAGGAAGTCATTGACAGGCAGGCTAAGAGAGCTGCGCAGCAGGCAAAGAAAGAGGCAAAGAAGGCAGAGAAAGCGGTCAAGGATGCAGAACCTAAGACGAGTGCAGGGCCTGCAGAAGATGACGCTGAGACCAAGAGAGATGTGCCTGTTCCGCCTGCAGAAGAGAAGCATCCAAAGAGGCCAAAAGCTACACCTCCTCCCCTTCCTCCTACAGAAGAGAGATCTCCAAAGAGGCCAAAAGCTACACCTCCTCCCCTTCCTCCTAAAGCTTGAGGAGACTGCCTATTCTATATCTGTCTATGAAAAGCTTAATTAATGGCTTCTTCACTCCTCGTTCCATGACCCGTACAATCCTCATCTATCCTCCGTTCTGCACTCCTGCAGGACCGCCGTTCTCAATAACAAATATACATGCATTTCTGAAAGGGAACCTTCCAGAACAGCATAATATAGATGTCCTTGATCTCAATATAGAGTTCCACAAGAGGAAGTTCCCTAAGCACCAGGAGTACTACAAGACTATCAAAGAGTCTTACGATAAAGATGGATACAACCGCATCACAGAGGAGTATAAGCAGCTGACTAAAAAGACTTACGCAGCCAGCAACACTGAAGTTGTCGAAGGCAGGACTCCTGAAATGTTCGATGAGATCCTGAGACAGATAACTGACAGGAAGCCTGACCTTGTCGCGTTCAGCATAGTCTACTCAAGCCAGTGCTTCTACACGCTTGCGCTCATCAGAGCACTTAACACTCTCAACATAAAGACAGTGGTGGGCGGGCCTGCAGTGAATGATAAGATACGCCCTCACACGACAGAGCTGAAGAACGAGCTGGAGCTTCTCAACCATATCAAAGGAGAAGAGACTGATCACAACACTCTGGATTTCAATACTGTTCCTGACTTCACGATATATGATCTTGAGGAGTACTTCACCCCTGAACCGGTATTGCCTATAAGGACTTCAAGCGCATGCTATCACAAGCAGTGTGCGTTCTGCACGCATCACAATAATGCCGACTATTTTGAATTTCCTTTGCAGAAACTGAAGGATGCTATTATCAAGTCAGGTCAGAGACATTTTTTCCTCGTCGATGATATGATACACAAGAAGCGTCTGTTGGAGATTGCAGAGACTCTCAAGCCGCTTGATGTCTCCTGGATGTGCCAGCTGCGCCCGACAAAAGATCTGGATAAAGATACTCTCACAACTTTGAAAGATGCAGGGCTTGATTTCATAATATGGGGTGTGGAGTCTGCATCAGACAGGATACTGAAGCTCATGCGTAAAGGTACTGACATCGCAGATATACAGACAGTCATCAAGGATTCTCATGACGTAGGCATCAAGAACGGTGTCTTCATCATGTTCGGTTTTCCGACAGAGACA
>JAUVBP010000162.1 GCA_030591125.1 Candidatus Woesearchaeota archaeon
GCAACTTACATATAAATATTTCTACATTTGTTACGCCTTTTAAGTGAAGACGTATGCGCATAGGATTTATAACTGGGCATCTAATCTCAGTTGGCCATGGGTCATGTCACAGCAAAAAGTTTCTACGATCTACAGAAAAGGCTTGAGAAGGTTCCGCAGGGAGCGCCTGAATCTGAAGCCCTTTTCAAGATTCTAGAGACATTATTCACAGAAGAAGAAGCAGACCTGGTCTCTAAGCTCCCTATAAGGCCCATTACAGTAAAGAAAGCGGCAAAGATATGGGGCAAGTCAGTATCAGGCGCAAGAAAGATACTCAACAGACTTGCCGACAAGGGCCTTATGATGGACATACGGTTCAAGAACACCCAGACATATATTCTCGCACCGACCATGGCAGGATTCTTTGAATTCTCACTCATGAGGACAGATGGAAAATTCAACAGAAAAGTGCTATCAGAGCTATATTATCAATACATAAACAAAGACGAAAGATTTTTGCACGAGATTTTTGGACTCAATCCAGCCATTGCAAGGCCGCTGATCCATGAAGATACGATCCAGCCAAAAGACCAGTCATTTGTTCTTGATTATGAACGGGCCACTCATGCGGTAAAGACTGCGAGTTGTGTGACTGTGGGGACCTGCTACTGTAGGCATAAGATGGAACACAAGGGCAAAGCCTGTGATAACCCTCAAGAAGTCTGTCTGAGTCTTAATGGTGTGGCAAAAAGTCTTTTGCGACATGGTATAGCGAAGGAGATAAGCAAGAAAGAAGCTCTTGAGATACTGGATGATTGCATGAAAAGAGGGTTGGTCCAGATAGGGGATAATGTGCAGGAGAATGTCGGATGGATCTGCAACTGTTGTTCTTGCTGCTGTGAAGCGCTGCTTGCCTACAAAAGATTAGGGTATGTGAGGCTCAGCACCAATTTCTATGCTGATCCTGGAGAGGATTGCACTGGCTGTAATATCTGTGTGAAGAGATGTCCTGTGGATGCCATAAAGATGAAAAAGGACAGGGACGGAAGACTCAAAGCAGAAGTTGACATGAAAAGATGTATTGGTTGCGGGGTGTGCTCACGATTCTGTCCGGTAAAGACGATGACTATGGAAAAAAGAGATGAGAGAGCATTTGTGCCTAAAGATTCTTTTGAAAGGTTTGTCTTGAGCGCCATAGATCGGGGCAAGCTCCAGAATCTGATATTTGATGATTATCATCTATGGACTAATGAGCTGTTCAGACGATTTCTCGGCATAATGCTTAAGCTGCCTCCTGCAAAGCAATTGCTTGCAAACAGGCAGTTAAGATCAAGATTCATCAATAAAGCGGCACATATATACTATATGTTCAACAAGGACTTCTTTAAAGGATCAAAGCCGGATTATTCTCATCCAGAACTCAAGAAGTAGATCCAGGATATTCAGATGTCCAAAGACATCCTGGCACAAGGATCCGCAGTCAATGAATATTTCTTTTTTTGACTAGTAAAGAACGGTAAAAAATAGCTAATGCTTTGTCTTGTTCCTTCCTCTCTTCTCGACTCTCTCAAGCCTGCTCATTGTCTCGTCTGCTTTATCTGCTCTCTTCTTGTACGCATCGATCACTGCGGCAAAGCACTTCTCGAATATCCTGTGATGTCTTGACTCAAGAGCATGCTTCAGGAGGTGCAGGTCTACTGCATGATCCTCTACCTTGTTAGAGAAGAAGCTGAGCCCGAAATCTATGAGAAATATCTCTTTTTTCTCAGCGTGCAATATCATGTTGCTCGTGGTCAGGTCCTGATGCACCAGCCCATTGTTGTGAAGTACTGCCACTTTTTCACCTATCTCTCTGCACAATTTCACATACCCCGCAGCATCTCCTGCACTTTCAAGATCATCGATGACTGTCTTGACCATATCCCCTGGCACAAGGTCCATCCTGACTTTCATCTCCTTGTCATCCATCTCGATAAGTCCTGGTGCTGCAAGGCCTATCTCAGAGAGCTTTGTCAGCACCTTCCCTTCCCTGCGGGTCCTGGACTTCCGCAGTCTCCTATCCAAATCAGGATGGCGATACGTCTTCTCAAACCTATCTTTGACTACAATAGCATCATCTGCATAGATGATGGCTTCTGCTCCCTGGGCAATCTTATTTACCATTGTAAAAAGGGGGAGGGTCGGGCTTTTATTTCTTTCTAAGTTTCCATATGGTAACCAAAAACAATAAAAACAACACCTGTTTCCATCACCTCACAATGGCTGAAGACAAGATAACCAAGGAAATGAACATTGGCGAGATTGCCATGAAGCACCCTGAGTGCATGGAGGTCTTTGCTAAGTATGGGATGCACTGTCTGGGATGTGTGGCTTCAAGGTTCGAGAATCTGGAGCAGGGCTGCCAGGCTCATGGCATAGATGCTGATGCCATGGTCAAGGACCTTAATGCTGCAGTGGACAAGATTGCTGGCTCTGAGAATCCTGAAGAGGAGTGAGTTGCCCATTTAAGCAACAACGTTTATATATGATTAGTCCGTGTTCTAATACTCTACGCTAGTTAGGTGATGAGAAGAGGTAATGATGGCAGCACCGAAATTCCTGACAGTCTCGCTTAAGCTGATGGCACTCTATGCTGGAGTGATAGGTTCTCTTGTACTGATGTTCCAGGACGTTGCAGAGTTCTTCTTCAGGTACCCTATGAAGGATCCTGTGATCGCAAGGTATTGGGGGGGTATGCTGATTGTCATGGCAGTCTTTTATCTGTTCCTCTCTACTGATCCTTTGAAGTACAGGCTTTTCCTATGGGTGGGCGTGTTTGATCTCAGCATTGCAGTGATAATCACAATCATACATATGACTACAAAGGTGATTGTGGTGTCTCAAGGTATGGTTGCTATAATAGTCAATCCCATATTCATAATCCTGCTGCTTTATGGCTTGGCAAAAGAGCCCAAGAGCGAGGTCGTCTTTGTTGCGCATGGTGATCGGAGCGATCATCATAAGCATGAGGATCTTCCTCAGCACGCTACAGGCCATCACCCGCTTCATGGTAAGTGAGGGTGTAATATTTGTTAATTTCGGGTCCGTGCCCGCAGTTTACTGTGGCTTACACACCCGAAATTCACACCAAAAACCAAATATGCCCGGAAACTCTACGGTTGTTTGGTTTTTGATTTCTCTTTTCTCCATGATTTTTTCTGCCATATATTGTAAACTGTAGGCTCAGCCTTTCTAGGTGTAATACCTTGCTCAAGTGATGAACCGCCACTGTGAAATGGTGTCTCAATCAATCATATATTTTCAAAAAATCATTCTGAAACAATACAGTCTTAGTACGATAATGTTTAAATAGGAGTTTACGCGTCATACACAATGTGTTGTGTAGTTCTGGATTCAGACACACAATATGTTGTGTTTTTGGCTTTTCACCGGTTTTGGTCGAAAAACCATTTTTTTCATATATTTTTTCAATAATTTGATGACACTCACCTCGTTTCGGAGTATACTATGAAGTGCCCATTTTGCGGAAGCCCGGATTCAAAAGTCGTTGACAAACGTGACACAGAGAGTCAGGAGGCGACA
>JAUVBP010000169.1 GCA_030591125.1 Candidatus Woesearchaeota archaeon
TATATGACCTGAACATGCGCGCTTCAGATGTCCTGCGAGAGCTTGATGAGGGTGATATGGAGACTGTTGTGCTCAACATGGAAGTGCCTTACTATGCACTGCCTGGCCTGTATGATCTTAGGCTGGTTGTCAGCAATGATGACTACAGGCGTGTCAAGTACAGGATTGTAGAGATCATCTAATCTTTTTATTATGTTTAATTTTACTTTTCCAAGCGTCACAACTTGAAAAAAGTTAACCATTTTAACTACTATTGAATAACAAATAAAGCGAAACATTTATATATGAGTGGGGGGTATTCCGGTGTATTGGATGGTGCATTGTCTGCATCATTGTTGGGGGTTATCACACTCTTAATTTCCAAAATCAGTTTATTTGGAGGATGAAAAGATGAACAAAGGAAAAATGAAGACTTTTGGCATGATACTGGTCCTATTGGTAGGTATCCTGGCATTAAGTGGTTCAGTTAGCGCTCTTAACGCTGGAATCGACTTTGTTAAGGTTGATGGCGATGTGATAGAGTCAGGACTGAACACGATACAGGATCTTGAAAGAGATGCTGATTTCAAGGTTAAGGTCAAAGTGACTGCTTTCGAAGACCTTGACAATGTAGAGATCGAGGCTATGGTTTCAGGTTATGATCATAATGATAGGGTCTCAGACGTCACAGACGTTTTCGATATGCGAGCTAACGTTTCTTATACTAAGACGCTCGAATTGAGTCTTCCTACAAGGATAGATGTCGACCAGTACAGGCTACGGATATATATCCGTGACAGGGCTGGCGATGAGATTTCCGAAGACTTCTACCTGTTTATTGACACTGTAAGGCACAGCGTGAAGATAAAAGACATCGCTGTTGATCCTTTCTCAGAGGTCGAGGCAGGACGTTCACTAAGGGCTCTTGTTGATATCAAGAACTATGGTCAGATGGATGAGGATGATGTGAAAGTCTCTTTCGCAATCCCAGAGCTTGGTCTTAAGGCTCTGCCAGACTATATGGATATCGAGTCTGATGAGACAAAGGTGAGCGAAGAGCTTTATCTAAGGATTCCAGTCTGTACAGAAGCTGGTCAGTACAACGGCGAAGTGAAGGTCATTTATGATGATGGTGATGAGACAATCACAGAGAATGTCCTCATCAATGTTGTCGATTCCGTCGCTTGCGAAGCTGACCTCCCTGCTCCAGAAGCAGAAGATGATGACGAGCCAGCACCTGTCCAGGAGAAGACTGTAATAACAGTCGGTGCTCAGGTACAGGATGTTACCCGTGGTGAAGGTGGAGCGATCTACCCAGTTACATTCACCAACACAGGTAGCGATGCAAAGACATTCGTTGTCGCTGTTTCAGGCGCTGAGGAATGGGCAACTGTGAAGATCTCCCCTCTCCAGACAGTAACTGTCGGTGATGGCGAGTCCAAAACACTATATGTCTATGTCTCAGCTAATGAAGCTGCAGAGCTTGCTGAGCAGAGTTTCAGCGTTGATATCAGGGATGCTTCTGGCAACCTCGTTAAGCAGATCGTTATGGCTGCTAATGTTGTTGAGCCAGAGGGTGCTGATGAGTCCGGTTCAAGCCTGAAGAAGGCACTTGAGATCGGCCTGATCGTCCTGGTAATCGTCCTTATAATCGTCGCTCTTATCGTGGTTTTCACGAGGAAGAAGGAAGACGAGGAAGAGGAAGCTGAAGACGAGATCAGCGGACAGACGTATTATTAATAATTTAAATTTTTTTCTTTTCATCCTCTGTTCTTTTCAATCTATAGATGCTTAGCATGAGCTATGTATGGTTCAGCGTAACTTCTTACTCATCAAAACAGCATTCTTAGATATAGAATATCCTTGTTTCTTGTAGAATTTTACTGCATCAGATTTGCTATTAGTCAAGAACTGGATTGATTTTATCTTATTTTTCTTTGCGTATTTCTCTATAGAGTCAATAAGTTGTTTCCCAACCCCTTGTTTCTTGAATTCCTGCTTTACTGCTAGGTCTTCAGCAATAAGTACTGGCCCTTCCCAATATTGCTCGATTTTAAACACTACCGCACCGACTATTGCGTTATCAATTACGGCAATATGAGCTTTTCCGATCTTAAGATAGAATTCCAGGCTTTTAAGTGCTGCCTTGAGAGAAACAGTCTCATTGAACGGTCTTTTTGAGAACTCAGATAGCATGAGTTTTGCAATATGTTTGAGGTCTTTCCTTGTAGCTTTTCTGATCCTTACCATGGTGTTATGTATGGTGCTAATGCCATACTTAATAACGTTTCCAAACATCTGCTTAACTGCTTTTCAGGCCGATTCCTCCAAAAACCTTATAAATCCCCTTCCCCAGACACCCTATAGCGCAAAAGGGGGTGCGGCTGATAATGAAAAAGGGTGTCTTGGTCATATTCACTGTTATTCTTGCAATACTTGTGGCTCCAATCGCATTTGCATATGGTGTCACGTTCTATAATCCTGCCTGGAATCCTCAGGATGGGATGATCTTTGATGTAATCGAGCCTGATACAGAGTACACTTTCAATGTCAGGATTGAGGACATATCTGTCACCAAGATAGTCTTCAGCGTCGAACGCGAGGCAAAGAACGGCGGCTTGACAGTCTATCACCTGATGGCTCTCCCTACACTGCTGCCAGAAGTCAACGAGAACACGACGTATGAGATCGACGAGATAAAGTATTCTGGATTCGTGCCTCATGAGATGGGTGATGTGACTTACGAGTTCAAGGTGGCCAAGAGCTGGCTTGAGAGCAACGCAGTTCCGCGTAATTACATTGTACTTCATTATTATGATCGTGTCACAGAGACCTGGGAACCTCTTGCCACAGAGATTGTGGACGAGACTCCTGACCATGTCTATTTCGAGGCAGAGTACACAGGCGTGCATTATCTCATGATAGGTAAATCCATCTCTGAAGACATCACCTCATCATTATCTGCTGAGATGTCTGTTGAGGAAGAGCTGGTAGAAGAGCCTGTGCAGGAAGAGCAGAAGATACTTCCTGTGATGGACGCTGCTGCTGCAGAAGTGCTTGATATAGCATCAGATGTTGAGACTGTAGATCTTGAGGCAGAGCCTGAGCCATTGCCTACAACGACTTCAGAACCTGTCGAGGTACGTACAGAGCCTCCAGCACCGACGCCAATACCGTCTGTCAATCCACCTGTTGAAGAGAAAGAAGGATCACGTCTTACAGTCATCCTGATAATCGCGGCACTCGGTGCGATAGCGTTCATATTGTACCTTGCCTTTGGTGATAAGGGGGTAGGCAGCGTCGACAAGGAACTCCATAACTATATAGGGGAGAGCATCAAGAGAGGCAAGTCGAAAGATGATGTACGGACCCGTCTTCTTGAGGTGGGCTGGCATACTGAGCGCGTGGACAAGGCACTGTCAAAGCATAAGGGCATGAAGCACGCCATCCATCACAAGCACGCTGCCGCAAAGCCTCCTGCTAAAGCCA
>JAUVBP010000187.1 GCA_030591125.1 Candidatus Woesearchaeota archaeon
CCTGTAAGAGTCCCTGCGAAAGTCCCTGCGCCGACTGCTTTTGCTATGTCTTTCTTTTCTATCTTGAGTGTCTCTTCAAATGATTGTTTTGGTATTGTGACTTTCTGACTCAAGCTGAATATGAGCATCGATGTGCCGAACAGTCCTGAGAGAAGAGGGAAGAGCGGGTCTTTGAGATTCGGCATGTTGAGGACCAATAGGCCTAATACTCCTGACATCAGGAAGATGAGTGCGTTCATGAGTTTGTTCTTGTCTTTTAGTATCATGAATAGTACTGTTGCGATAAGTAAGTATCCTATATAGTCTTTGATCAAGGGATAAAATACTTTTGAAAAAGGGATCAATAGGGGTGTCAACGCTATCGCGAAAATCAGAGATAGTAATGAGCCTATTACGGTCAGTTTTACAGCTTCAAAACCTTTTCCTTGTAATAGAAGTCTGTGTCCAGGGAGGACATTGAGGGCTTGATCAGCGTCTGGTGCTCCAAGGAAAATAGATGGCACTGCGTCGAGAAAAGTATGGGTGACAGACATCGTGATTATGAAACAGCAGAGGACTATGGGGTTTGTGTATTGCAGAAGTATCGGGGATGTCGAGAGTAGGATGAGTGAGACTAGGTTTATGTGGATTCCTGGGATGAGGCCTGTGAATATTCCTGCAGATATTCCGAGCAGTGTTGCAATCAAGATTTCAAAAAACATGACTCTGTCTATGGTTTTTCGTCTTTATATGTTTCTTTAAGAGAAAACCAGAAATGTTACGGGTGGTTTGATTAATCTTCCGCTCAGAACAATCTTAACTTGCCTTTCCGCCAGATATGACTGAAAGAACCGGTTCAAGCGGTGGCAGTTCTGGTTTGTCTACAGGATTCAATACATCTCTGTGTTTATATTTGTCTAATGGTAATTGTTCCTGTGTCGCAGGTAGGGCACTCTGCTGTTCTGCCTGTTTCTGATCATAGACTCTTTGGGCAATCTTCTCCATCATCTGTGCCTGGGATTCTTGTCTCTCCTTCATGTGTTTAGGGACAAAACGCTGGATGTACATCCTGGATAGTTCTTCTATATCATCAATCCTTTTTGCATACTCTTCTGAACCCAGCAGCATTATCTTTGTTTTCAGCAGGTCAATCATATCTTGCTTGTATTCCTCTTTATGGTTAACCAGCATGACTTTGATCTGATTTATCATGTGCATAGGGCGGCGTAGCATTGCGTACTTCATATCAACGGACTCCTCCTTGTCAAATGTGGGGAGCATCAGGTTATACACGACAGCCATTTCATCGAAGTGTGCTGTGTCAATCACGAGGTTCTGGTCTTCCATCGGATCAGCGATGATCATCTCTGTATACTGCCTGAACTGTTCATCGCTGTATTCTGCAGTCTTCCTTATCCGCTCATTCAGGTCTGGGTCGTACTTGCCTACTTTCACCTTGTCTGTGGGATGGACTTTCTCGAATAGCGGTTTCAGATGTTCTTCCATCATTTCGACATCGATATTTGAAGGGTCAATGTCATTCATGATTTTTCTTATCTCTTGCAGGTATTTTCGGACATTCAGGACGTGGAGTGATAGAGCTGTACCGTTGACCCTAATAGGTCTTATCACTTGATGCTGCCCTATGATCATATCTAAATCTTCTTCCAGCACTTCGACCATTGTCCTGTCTTTTACCTGTGTCTCATCTTGCAGGGTCTTTTCAGTCAACTGACTCTCTTTGAATATGTTTATGTGCTCTTCCGGCTTTTTCGGATTCAATACGTCCATGCTCTTCATGTACTGCCTTAGGGATCTGTTGGCTTTAGTCGGTAGTATTTTCCCTTCGGCATTAATTGTATCAATCTGCCCTGAAAGCTCTTTATTCTCCAGCTCATATGGTCCCAGAATCTTTCTGCGGTCTTCAGAGAACGCATTGTATCTTGCGATGTGCCGCTCTTTTATCCTGTCTGACGGATCATGTGTTCTCTTCCTCCTTGTCATCTGACCCCAGAGCGCGTTGCGTCTCATGTGTTTCGGCACTATCCCTTTCGTGACCAGATGCGTGTGCACATCCATACTTTCATCAGTTATTGCACTCTCGACATAAGCGTCTATGTCAGGATCCTGTGCCCTGTCAAATTCTTTTTGCGCTTCCCGTCTCTTATATACAAGAGTTTCACCCTTTCCCAGTGCCCTGACGAGCATGGTCTCTTCCTTATTTATCCGTTCAATCACTGTACTCTTCTGTATCTGCAGTGACTGTAGCTTATCAGAATGATCTGTAGCTATCATGCGTAGCTCTTCAGTCTCCTTGAGGAATCTCTTCTGTATCCCGATCGTCTGGGTTTCTGCAGCGGCTTCTGCAGCCATCATGTCTAGCTTCTTCTGCTTTTCAGAAATGCTCTGGGTGGTCTCGGATGCCTGTGCCTGTAACCGCTTGATAAAATCACTATCATCCATCATACTAGTCTCCTGCCGGGCCTGTGCCTTATCCTGCGACGATGCCTATCGATGTTCACTATGTAATCTGCCATCAAGGCATATATTGTGAACTTCACTGCACCCTCTATCTTCTCACAGAAGTCAGGCATCTGCTGTCTGAGCTGTTCAGTAGTCTCATCAGTAGCCTTGTATAGTTCTGGTTTCGCTTTTTCGATAAAGTTCTCTTCATTGACATCCTGCATCACTTGAGCTCTCTGGTACATGTTATCCTCTAGTCTATGGCTCAGTGTCCCGAAGAATAGTCTGACATACATCTCGTGCTCGCCTGCCAGTTGAGGTATTGCGTATGCTCTCTGTAGAAGTATCTTCTGTTCCTCTTCCCTCTTGATTGTAAGTGCAGACTCAACCTCATCTTCAAGTATCTTATCCTTGTGTTGGAGACCTCCTTTGAGCAGGATCTCAGACCTGAGTCTCCCTTTCTGCGCCAGGTATGCTTCACCCTGGAGGTTGTAATCTCTTATCAGCATTATATCATCTAACATGTGCTGGAACTCTACCTGTGGGTTCTCGTATATCTTCCGCATCTCTGCCTGGAACTGCTTGTATTCTCCGAATTCAGTCGTAACATCGAGTGCCCTGACAGCACTATCCATGGGCCTGTTCGGAAGATATTCTCCTCTGCTCACAAGCTGTAATGC
>JAUVBP010000103.1 GCA_030591125.1 Candidatus Woesearchaeota archaeon
GAAAGTGTCTGCTTGTCTGCCTCGCTTGCGCTTCCGTCTTTGAAGAACCTGCCCACTCTCGTATATCTGTCCTGCCCTGTCTGTTTCCAGAACAGGTCATATATTATCTTGAGCTCATCGAATGACATGTCTGCTACTCTTATCCCTCCGACAAGGCTTCGCCATGCATCATGCTTTGCAAGGTGGAGTTCAAGGGTTGGTGCAGTCGGTTCACCCCTTGCGTCAAAGCCCTGCCTGCAGTATACTGCCTGATCCAGGGTCCCTATCTGTGCGATGTATGCCCTGGTGGTTATCGCTGCAGGATCATCATCATAGAACAGCTTGATCTCGCCTGTGCCGTCGTGGATCCTCTTGTTGCTCTCTACCCTCTGTCCCATGGCCAGCACGTCAAGTGATGCAGCAGGGTCTTTCATCCGGTCAATGAGCTCCACGAACTCTTCTGCTGTGTAGTATGCCATACTTGCGAACTCTCTCTTGCCTGCCCCGAACGTGCTCACTTTCCGTATGGTCAATGATCCTCCGTTCTCACTGACTATGGGGCCATACATGTTCATCTGGGGGTCGAGAAGGTAGGGGTACTTGTTGCCCACGTCAATTATCAGTGCGAAGTGGCCGCTTATCTGCGTGCGGTCCCTTTCAGTGTCTGTGTCGTTGACATTCAGGTCCTTGTAGTCTGTGAACTGGACTATCTGCGGAGATAGGTCGAAGCATTCTGTTGTGATGTACATGTCTGCTATTATGTTCATGCAGTTGGTATCAGATATCTGCTGCTCTTCCATCTCGTGAGGGAATGGCGCATACAATCCTGTCCTCAGGTTGTCCCAGAATCCGTAGGTCTTGCCATTATATGCACCCATGATGCTCTTTCCCCACTGCGGCTTCTTCACTTCCTTGAGGCGCTGCAGAGTTACCTTGTGGTAATCCCGTATCTTCTTCACACTAGCTTCTGGAAAAGCGGATGTCATGTCTTAACCCCCAAATGAAAATATTTTAAAAAATTGGAATAAATATTTCTTGTTAGCTTACACAAGATCTGCCAGGCTGTTCTTGCCGTATGTCTCGTGGTTTGCAGGTGATGGCTTGCTCTGTGCAGGTGCTTCATATGATGCGGCGACCTTGAAGTTCGTCGCATTCACTGAAGGGTCATATGTCTCGTTCGTGAGTCCTGCATTTTCCATGGCTGACTCGTATGCTCTCTGCGGATCTGAGCTCGTCTCTCCTGCTACCCATCGCCTTCGCATCGTCTTCTGTGCGTACACTTCACATGTGTAGCTCAGTTCTGCATCCTTTGCCTTGACTCCTGCTCCCTTGAGCTTGTCATCAATGCTCTGCATTGCGAGGTCTGCTGTGTGACCTTCTGCTATCAGTTTATTCTGTACCATATGAAAAACACCTCAACTGTTTTGTCAGAAAAGAATCTGCACCTGTTTTTAAAGATTATTATCTTCCTTTTTATAACCTATAAAGGATTTTTTCCCGCTCATCTGAACGGGTGGTTCCTGTAGCTCTCGACAACATTCCCTTCACCATCAAGCTTCTCGACAAGCGTGACTTCACAGCCGATATCCTGCATGTATGCTCTTATCCTGTCACCTTCCTCGAACAAGAGTGGATTCCCGTTCTGTCTGAGCCTGATCGTCTGCTCTCCTCTGAGCTCCCAGTCAATCCTGCGTCGCAGGCGCTCATTTCCTTCATAGTGCCCATTCAGGGTGACTGTTGTTGCATCCATCTGCAGATCGTATGCGTCGTTGAATACTCTTTTTGTGCCGAGCACATGCCCATCAAGTATTATGTCATAAAAATCCTCTGGGCGTGGCACTCTAGACCCTGAATGGCCTGGCTTGTTCGTAGTATTTTCTTTTGACATGGTGATTTTTAGGACACTAAGAACATCCTCTTGATGTTCTTGTGCCAAAACTCGAAGAGTTTTGTGCACCAAAAACCAGAACGTCATAACTTTCTGGCTTTTGCGTGTAGCCATCCATGACAGCTCCTCCTCCTTTTGGTGCGCATTGCAATTTGACGCCCCCGCCGAGAATTGAACTCGGATCCCAGGCTCCGCAAGCCTATAGTCTTTTCGGCGAGCCGAAACTTGCGCTTCGGCAAGTATCCATTAGCCTACGGGGGCAATTGAGTATTATTTTTGTTTCTCGGACGGCTTAACTCTGTTAAGTCGTCCTTAGTCTTGCGTGCCAGCCGAGCGTAACCAGCTGTCCACTAGCCTACGGGGGCAATTGAGTATTATTTTTGTTTCTCGGACGGCTTAACTCTGTTAAGTCGTCCTTAGTCTTGCGTGTCACACAAAAAATCTTCGATTTTTTGGTGCCAAAGCATCTTTGATGCTTTGTGCAGCCGAGCATTCAGCTCTGCTGAATGTGCTCAGAGCAGAATTGCTCTGACATGTAACCAGCTGTCCACTAGCCCACGGGGGCTACTCAGTAAGCAGGCATATGAAGCTTAGAACCCCTTTAAATACTTTCTTCCATATAAGAGAATACCCCACCTTTTTATACAACCTCTTATTTCTACGGAATCTTATGTTTTCAGGGCGTATTTAAGTGTTTGACAGCAGTTCAGGTCTCACGAAGCATAGAGAGATATTTTGATGGTATTGAGAGATGAGTATTTTAGGTGTGAGGGATGGTAATTTCATTAGAGGATATTCTAGAGGATCCCAGGCGATTCATGGACTCAGGCTGCAAGGACGTTGTCATTGAACTGGATGAGCGTGCGCACAAGCTTGACGTAGCGGCCAGTGCACAGTCTTTCATGAAGATCATGAAGGAAGGTATAGGCCTGCCTGCAGGAGGGATCTACGTCAACAACAGGTTCAATGTCAGCATGGAGATCGACCGCAAGACCGGTGAGGTCGTGCGTGGCAGGAAGGCAGAGCTGGAAGAGGAGTACCTGGAAGCCAGGACACCTTACCTTACGAGCATGAAGGGCAACCAGCGACTGGTCGTCCCGCTCAACAATAGGGGAAGGAACTTCGGCGTCGCTGTCTTTGATAAGGGCCGTTTCTCCAGGAAGAAGATGGCGACAATACTTTACTCAGTCAAGATGTTCAGCAGGCATCTGCGCAGGATGAAGAGGCTGAGCAGCCTTGAGCATGAGGCCATCACTGATTTCCTTACAGGGATGCATACCAAGAGGAGCTTTGACATGCATTACAGGAGTGCAATCAAGCAGGCTAAGCGTCTTGACAATCCTCTTTCTGTGATTGTTGGAGATATAGATAATTTCAAGCAGGTAAATGATACTTATGGTCATGATTTCGGTGATTATGTCCTGCGTACTGTGGGGCAGATAATCAGGTCCAGCATACGCGACGGTGACATCGCAGGAAGGTGCGGTGGTGATGAGTTCGCGATAATATTGCCTAACACTGCGCAGAAGGATGCGAGCAAGGTCGCCCGGAAGATAAATGGTGCTGTCCGGAGTCGTGAGTTTGATGACGGAGGTCTTACTGGTAAGCTGGCGAAAGATAAGTATTTCGGAGGGCATGACAGCAGGAGCATCCGTACCACACTCAGTGCAAAGTCAAACGAGGATGTGAAGAATTGGAGTCGCGCGACTACCCTTTTCAAGGCTGCAGACAGGCTTCTCTATCAGGCAAAGGAATATGGTCGTGATGCTGTCAACACTGGCGATAATCACGATCCTGATACTGACCTGCCTGATATTCCCAAGATGGACGCTTACCTGCGTAAGCAGGTCGCACAGTGCAACAGGCAGCGTGGAGTCCTTGCCTTGACCATGTTCGACGTGAGGGGTTTCAAGTTTGTGATCAACAAGATGGGTGAAGATGCTGCATGGAACCTTTTCTTCAGCGCTGTCAAGGAATTCTCATCAGATGGGAATCGTTATGACGCTCTTGCAAGGGTCTATGATAGTGACAAGATCATCGGTTCATATTATTCTGAGAAACGTGCACCTGCAGTAGAGAAGTATGTTGCTGAGATCGGAAATGCCGCACTTGAAGTGCTGAGGAGTTTCTGTCCAGAGGATATCTCTGCGCCTCCGCTTGACTTCGCTGCAGGAGTGTGTGTGTACAGCCCGAGGTTCGTGAGCGACCGTACTGCCAACCGTATAGAGAGCAATCCAGGACTACTATCGACTTTCGCTACTGCTGCTGCGATAACTGCGGGTGACATGAAAGAACGGCTGTTCATCGATCGCTACACAGGACAGTATCCGAAACAGTTATGAGCAGTTCTCAAGGTCTGCGGTATGCACGCGCTTTTTTTGCATAAACATTTAAATACCACAGACCCCATTTATCCCCTAAAGAGGTGGATTGATGGCAAATATGGCTTTTGGAATACCGATAGTTATTGCAGTCGGTATAGGTGCTGGGTTGAACATAAAGATAGCTGTCCAGCGCCAGATATATGGTATCCCTTCAGACAAGGAAGAGAAGGATACTCAGGTGTTCCAGGCAATGCTCGGTATGATACTTCTTGGGTCAGGTGCCCTTACATTAGGGCTTTTGGTCTTCTTGAGGATCTGACTCCTACACAGGATTTCTGCAGTTTTTCACTGTTACTGCACGATAAGTTTATAAAATAAAATATGTTGGGTACATACATGAAAAAAAGAGTGATGTTCAGCATTCTAGGCATATTATCTATCGCTACAGGACTCGTGTTCTTCTACAGCACCGGTGCTTCCATACTTGGTGCGGCAGTGGGTGCTCATGGATTGTTCTCTTACCTTACCATGTTCGGTGCTGTGCTCCTGATTGCAGGCATGCTGCTTGTGACGAACGGGACTTTCGGGGATCCTGTGCGGGACGGCGACCTTGAGTCTACTGTCAAGACTGTCTTCAGTAAGATCCTGAAGCAGAAATCAGAACATCGTGGAAATCCTTCTTTCCTTAAGGGTCTTGATACCATCCAGGAGATGGTGCTGCGTGAGCGCAGGAGTTTCTACGAAGAGCGCGGTACAGGGTCAAAAGCAAA
>JAUVBP010000036.1 GCA_030591125.1 Candidatus Woesearchaeota archaeon
CATCAGGTGATTGGATGTATATGATTATGCTGGTCATGAGTAAAAGGAACAACCCTATTATTATGAATAATGTGAGTTGTGCTTTTTTGTTTGTTTTTCTGGCGATCATTGTCTGGTTTGTTTGTCGTAATGGTATATTGCAGTTAAGTATATTTTGCTCCACGGAGATATCAAGGATATGAACACCAATATCAAAAGCGTGAAAATGAGGTTGATCTTCAGTAGGAGAGTTGAAATGGCTGTTCCAATCGCCACGACCAGAATGAGCGTCCCTAGCCATATCAATGTTTTTATCTTGATTCCCAGAAGAAAACACCGCACAAGCTGTTTTATTCTTATACCCCCATTAAAGAATATCAAGTTGAGGAATACCCCGAAATATAAGAAAAGGATTATTTCTATCGAAACGACTATAGCATTCACAGGGAATTTGATGAACCAGGCAGTCATGAGGATGATTGCAAGCCAGATGCTTGCCCACGCGATTCTTAGCGCATAGAACTTTCCTAATAGCCTTATATCTGATTTGTGGGGGACAAGCGCACCCCATCCGATAAACCTGAACGGATATATGAATAATGCCAGCAGCAACAATCCGATGATGGCCTGTTTTGCGACAGAGAAGAAGAACCCGTACGCCACCGATTTTATCATACTTGCATTATGCCGCACTATTTCAAGGTTGGCACCTACAATTTCTGTCTGAGATTTCTGGATGGTATCTATCAGTTGTTGTGCCAAGGGTCCTATCTGGTCAAGCGTAGGAGACGCATCCTTTATTTTTATCGTGACTGAAGAGAATATCAGTATGAATGCTACTAAGACCAACAGATCAAAAAAAAATACTTTCAGGAATCTCTTTGACCAGATGCTTCTGAAACTATTGATGAGTTGTCTCCACCAGTTTAGCAGGAACAGTTCTTTTGGTTTTTTTCTTTTCATCTATACCACATCAACAGTAAGAGCATCTACAAAGCCTATCCCCCAGACATTAAGTTGCACAGAAGTCATATTCTGAGTGCTTTCTTCAGCAATATACCCTCTTGCAGGGTTCACAAAATTTGCATTTCCTGAGTCTAAGGAAGTTGTCAAACCTGTGGACATTGTTGCTATTATTTCATAGTTGAGGTCTTCATCCTTTGCGAGAGGCTGCACAAACCAGGCAATTTCATAGACCACTGCACCTGCTTCGATAAGTTGAACATTATCTGAAGAAGGGATTATATCGTTACGCTCTGCTTGTATTGAAAGTATCCTGTTATGGGTTATGAGTCGGGTTTCATCACCGACTGTTCCGCTGCCGTGTTCAATAGATGCAGACGTTCCTCCTTTATTCATACAGAAATCTATTTCCCAGTCTGCAACCTCATACCAATCAGTAGTAGGGACGCCACTATCTCTGTCAAGAAGCTTATCAGTCCATAGTGTGCCTACGCCTCCTGTTGTAAGCTGAGGGAGTAATAGAATTATCAGTAGGATAGATATATTCAGTTTGTATTTTTTTTTCATATTCATATTAGTACGCCCATATCACGAACAATAGTCAGGATCACCTAGATCATCATCATATTTGTTCCAGTCTATATCTTCCCAGGAAAGCCAATCACCCACATCCAGCCATATTGCTGCTGCCGCGATAGCTCCGCAGCCCAATGCAGGTGTTCCTTGTATGAGTGCACAGGTAGGTGGTTGATTAAGTGCACAAATACCCGCACTTGAAGCGGCCATAGAAGCAACCGCGGCATTTGCACTTCCAAATTCTGCAATCTTTGCTGCTGCTGTCGGAGCAGTAAATATTATTGAAGGGGGGAAAAGCAACGTCCAGGCAGCAAGCCAAGCTTCTTGGTATATCAATGCTTGAGCTTCAAACGCAGCATCAGTCCTTATGCTGACTCCCCCGCAGTTGGCATCATCATCCGTATACGAGTCTGCAATGGCGCCTAATCCTTGCGGATAACCACAATTCATGCTTCGCAGGAACCAGGCTATGAGAGAGACTATCATCTGGCTCAATAGCCATTCCATTATTCCCTGGAACCACGGAGCAAATCCCTTCTCTCCGACCATCTTCCAGGCTGCACTGTCATAGTATAGGCATTCGTGTGTTGCGTACATCTTATCACACAGCTCAGGAGAGAATCCTGATGACACAAAATCTCTATAGCAATTCCTGTGCATGCATTGTATCTGCTGTTTCTTTCTTGCATTATATATTAATCCAGGCATGCAATACATCTGCCGGGCTACATGGACACTCTTGTATGGGCTCCAGTCATACTCGAAAAGGGTTGCGCCTCCGCCGGTAGCGACATCTACAAACAAACTAGCTCCTCCTTTCTGCAGGTCTGTAGGTTCAGCATCCTGTGTCCTTCCTCCTTGTGTGAATGTATAAGAGCCCCCACTGGCAGTTCCACCATTAGATATCATCTCGATAAAGTTGCTTGTCTCTGACATCCTGCACGTGACAAACATGCATAATACTTTGAGGTAGAATCCTGGTGAATCATATGCACTCATAGGATTGGAGTCTATCTGCCACGCAAAAGTTGTGACGCTTGTGGTTGCATAGTCTATGGCCCAGCAAGGTATGTAGTATACTACGGAGCCGGCAATCATTGCGGCAGTGTAGCAGGCTGTTCCGGGTCCTCCACAGCCGGTTCCTAGTGTTCCTATGCAGCACCCTGCGATTGATGCTGAGAACACCACCCAACCCACACCATACATGACAATCTTCATCACTTGTAGCAACGCTACCAACATGGCAAGTACCTCTGCTATGGTGCATATTGTCTGGAGGACATCCCACACTTCAGAGTAGCCATCTATCTCTTTTTGCGTCGCTTCAATGTCTTCTTCTAGACCGTCAAGTTTGTCTTGGATGCTTTGATTCAGCCCTCCGAATATGGTTCCGCTAAGGCCGAAAGGTATTGTTACATTCTCTTTTTCAGGAAGGTGGTATACCTTATTTCCCGAGCGGACGATAAGGTCAAGTTCACAAGTAACCTCAAGTTCATCTATTTCTGTAAGGTTTTCCTGATCAAAAGAGAGTTTGAAACCCAGTATTGGATTTTTGAATTCAAACGGGGTCAAGATGTATGGTTCTATGACAGTTCCTGCAGTGGATGAACAGGATATGATTTTCATGCCCTGGACTTTGTTTGGTGGATCAGAATATTGGAGCTTAACCTCTCCGAATACTGGATAGGGTATGTATCCTGCAAGGATTTTATCTAATGGGTCAGGAATGCCTGTTGCAATTGACCGGACAACATTCGGAGGTGTTCCTGGAGCGGGCTCACACACCTCCTGGATCACTATTGTTGAATTTTTATTACCTGCCCTGTCTCTGAGCGTAAGATTTATTGATCCTTCGACATAGAATGATACTATGTTATCTATTTCAATTTCACAGGTCCACATATCCTGTTCATTTTCAATTTCTTCACAGTCAACTATCTGAGGGAAGATGCTGGTGCTGAGATCTGTCGCAGAGTATTCTACTGAGACCCCGCCAGAACCTTTTTCAGAGACATTGATGATCAGCTTGATACTGTCAGGCATTGTCGGGCACACCGTGCCATTGTCGATGCTGAGTATCTGTGGGGGGACTGCATCATAGTATAGTGCTGTCGAAGTCATGCCCTCCACAAGATTTCCTGCATCATCAGTGCTCAAGCCTTGGACGCTGACAGAAAGGATTTTTCCACTTTCAGTATCTTCTGCCACGGTGAGATATTCAAAGACACAGGTCCAACCTTCAATGCAGTAGTTTGGATATGATATTGTCTGGCCACCTGCAGATTCCTGGGGTCCGAACGACCCGAAATCTACAATAAGGTTCTTGTTGTAGAACCCTGCACCATCTTCTGTGATGTCAAAGTATATTGTATTGTTTCCTTTTCCTACCCAATATCTTCCGATATCGTCTGCAAGGCCTGATCTTATCGTGTGGATATCCGGGCGAGTACCATCAAATATTATGTTTAGCGGGTATCTATCATCCATGTTATTTTTGTGTTCGTCCATTACTGTCAGGTGGACTTCTGGATCAGCATCAGGAGGTATGAGGAGGAGGAGGTTATTCCATGAGCAATTGTATATGTTTTCTTCATCTGTTGGTGTACAGGAGATGTCGAATGTTTCTATATTTAGAGGGGACATATCTATATTTTCATATCTCGCAAAGAATTCTGGTCGAGAATTAAGTGACGCGAAATCCGCGACAAGAGAGCTAGTATTCAGCAGGCCGTCTTCGTATATGTATGCTTCTACTGTCGCGCCGCCTATAGGTTCGTTTTTTGTGAATAGGAGAGGTGCGCCGTTGACGAGTATGCTTGCATTTATCAGTTTTGGCGGAGAGAAATCTAGGAGTATACTCTTACATTCACGGGTTCTTCGACTTAGCATGTCATAAGCATCAACGCAGATTGTCTTGTTCAGCGTTCCCTGATTTTCTAGAACAGTTATCTGTGTTTGATTTATGATGATGCACTTGCTTTTATTCTCTGGGATGTGTGTACCTACAATAGAATAATCTGATAGTATCTCGATCCGGTCGATTCCTGCACAGACATCTGGGGGACAATCTTCACATGCTCTGTCTGAGACCTGAAATTCGACAATCAATATCGATCCGTTTCGGATCAGAGAGAATGAGTGTATTGTAGGGTCTATGTCATCTATGTATAGTCTAAGAGGGACTGCAGGAGCAGCATCAGACCCATCTTTTCTGAACAACCGCACTGTGAAATCGTAAGCGCCAGAAGGAACATCTCCGACAAGTGTGAGCGAGCAGTTTACAGGATTGCTGGTATTACCTTCATCACACTCAAATGGCTTGGTAGGGTCCTCAAGTATCTTGACTTGTGAAGGCCAAATGGCCTCTCCCTCTATCTGTGCAGTCGCAGTTACTATTGTGACATCTCCAGCAGGCTTCCTGAATCCGGGTATGCCATCATATCCACTGACAGATGCAGTGAACTCTGCAGAAGGAGGGAGTGTATCTACAGCGAATTGTGCAAAGACGACTGCAGAATAGACTGTAGCAGTAATGATGATGTATATCAGAAACATACCTATATAGCGCAGCCCTCTTTTTAGCATACGCTTCTGGCAGGATTGAGAATTTATAAAGGTTATTGAGAAAACAGCAGTTCAGGCCGTGAATCTGTCAAAAACTAGATTTTCTGTATGAACCCCCTTTTTGGTTCAAAGATGTCTCCTGCCCTTTTCAGTTTCTCGATGACCTCTTCGGCCTTGTCTGCAGATACACCTTTCTCTTGTGCTTCTTTGACAACATCTTCAATTGGGATTGTCTTGCCTATCTTGTTCTCAAGTTCATTGATAGATTCTTTGATGATGACGATATTGTTCCGTGAAGAGGAAGACACCCCTGTCGTAAGGACGTCGACATCTATCTTGCCGGTATCAGGATCTATGCCTATTTGTGACATGCAGTAGTGCAGGAGTTCTATCGCTTTCAGGGCATCTTTCCTGAGCACTTTTTCAGCAAGTCTCGACCTGGCAGATGCCTCTGCCAGCCTTACCAATGCCTCGAGCTGCCTTGCAGTGATCGGTATGGCTTTGATGCCACCTTCATCTCCTCCTGCATTACGCATATGCACATAGTATGTCTTGATCTCTTCGAGAGCAGCATCAGTGAGTGCAGGAACACACATCCTTCGGGCATATGAGATATACTTCTTGAGTAGGTCTGTCTCTATGTCGCATTGACCTGCATCACTTGTCTGGTGCAGATTCAGCACAAAGCCTGCCAGTCTCTCATCCTGATCTTTGTTCGGTATATCTCGTATAGGGAATATGAGATCAAATCTGCTTATCAGTGCAGGGGGGAGGTCTATCTGCTTTCCCAATATTTCATATGGGTCGAACCGCCCCCATTTAGGGTTGGCTGCTGCAAGGACAGTTGTCTCACATATGAGTGTGGCTTGGATGTTCGCTTTTGATATTGTTACTGTCTGCTGCTCTAGAGCTTCATGCATTGCAGACCGGTCCTCTTTTGTCATCTTGTCCATCTCGTCTATCATGCAGAACCCTTTGTTCGCCAGGACAAGGGCACCGGCTTCAAGAGCCCAACCGCGAAGGAACTCATCCCTCACCACTGCTGCAGTAAGGCCGGCTCCTGATGCTCCTTTTCCTGATACATATCTCGACTTTGGAGCGATCAGCTGTCCTCTCTTCAATAGCTGCGACTTACCTGCGCCAGGGTCACCTACAAGAAGTATGTGCATGTCTCCTCTTGTGGTCACGCCATCAGTACGGATTTTCTTCACCCCTCCGACGAATTGAAGGATTATTGCTTCTTTCACTTTATCATGGCCATAGATAGATGGAGCCATTGAGTTTACGAGCTTGTCAAGTATCTTTGGATCTCTTGATAGGGTAAGTATCTTTTTCTCTTCCTCTTCACTTATTGATATGTCTCCGAAGTTCTCTTCAAGGGCGATTACCATGTTGGTATCTATGAGTAGGTCAAACCTGACAAGATTTCCTCCATCTTTGGAAGGGATAGGGACTTCCTTCACCTGACCAGTTACCCGTATCTTGGTTCCGGGATTTGTCTTCTTGTCACTCATTGGAGAGACAAGATCATTCTTCAAGAATACATCAATCCTTTTTGGCTGGCCACCATCTTCAAGGTTTTCAGACATCTCTTCCAGGACGAGCTTCTGTGCATCGACAAGCTCTTTTGACAGGAGTCTGAATCTTCCTTTTCTTCCGCAACCGCACCTTGTGGGTTCTTTGAATTTAGCTTCAATCTGTATGACGGGCATTACATTGCCGCAGCTTGGGCACTCAAACTTGGCAGTTATGACCTGAGGTCTTACATCTGTTTTCTGCCTGACTATGCCTTCTATACAGATGAACTTGTCTATGTGTTTGCTTCTTATATCCCGTATCATCACAGCCTGACTTTTTGGGGTGTTGATAAACCGGGTATAGAAGCGAGTTATGCGGTCTGGAACCTCTTCTATGTTCTTTATCGCAATCTCTAATGCTTTGAGGAGCTCTTCTGGCTGATCGAGAAGTAGGTCTGCCAGTTCTGGATTGAATTTGGCAAGTCTGGCGAAGTCTATTATGAGGAAGTTATTACCTGCACTTACTGCTTCTATGAGCTGTAAGTGGTAGTTCTGTTCGATGAACTGCTCAAATGTCTTTATCTGTTCTGAAACATCCATCTTGACCTTTTTTTAGTTGCCTCTCTTTTACTCCGACACTCTGCGGAGCTTATACTGCACTCTACTGTTTAGATTCCCTCGTTAAAAAAAGTTATGAAAAGAAAAGCAAAAGATTTTCGGCGTCGTTCGCCGATATTACGGAAATACAGCAATCCCTGAAAAGTCTTTTAATTTTGCTTGACTTTCTTGAGATTCTCTATCAGGGCATCAAGCGCCTTGTGCACTTGCTCCTCTGATTTGGTTCCTGTGCACACGATCTTTCCGTTTGAGAAAAGCAGGAATGTCGCCTTGAACGCTTTTTCTCCTTTAGGCTCTACATTGAGTTTGTAGACAAGACCTGGGAATTGTTCTGGCTCGTACTCTGTGTTCTGCAACTTCATTGCAAGGACATTGAGGTTGAGATCCATCCCCACGCTGCCTGAAGCTACGATATTCTGTATTGTTGCTACAGGCTCTATGGTAATCTTGATGTTTATCTTCTCAAGGCTCTTTATGATCTGTTTTATGGATTTGTGGACATCTTCTATGGTCCTGGCACCAGTACTCACAATTTTCCCTGAGTTGAATATCAAAGCTGAGGTCTTAGGCTCTTTTATTCTTATAACTAAGCCCGGAAACTGCTCAGGATTGTATTCTGTGTTTGAAAGTGTGGCTGCCATCTTCTCTAGCGGGATATCGTGCCCTAGCGAAGAAGATACAACGATATTCACAACTCTAATGTCTCTCTTGGTCATTTTTTAACCCCCTGATGTATATAAAGCGATTATAAGTTATTTAAATAAAGAATACGAACTCATTTATAAATACTGTTGTTTAAAAATATATATTTGAGAAACTATTTTTTATAAAGGCCATGCCCCTGCTATTTCGTATGGAAACCTGCCTTAAACTACTGATTTCAAGGGTTTCAACTTCTGAAACAAGCTTGATCTTTATGCAAAGTTTTTTATATTTTCCGTTTGTTATTGCTGGTGACAACAGGTGATGGGCAACTATGGGAAGAATATCCAATGAGACTCGGAAGACCATACTTGCGGAATCATACCTGTGCTGCAGATCAATGGCATCTAAAGCAAGGGGGTTGATGCTTACGATGCCTTCCTATGCGCTGAGAAATTCCTTGGTTTTTGAGTTTGATGTCTCTGCACGGCAGAGCATGCACATGTTTCTTGTATTCTATCCTATAGATGTATTGTTTCTCGACGAGAAGAGGTTGGTGGTTGACATGAAGGAGCGGTTCCTTCCATTCACTATATATAATAGCAAGGCCCTTTCGAGATATGTGATAGAGCTGCCTGCAGGCACCATATCTGGGAGTAGGACCTGTTCAGGAGATCTGATTGCTTGGTGAAGGTAAGTACGAGGTTATGGAGATCGTGAAAAATGCAAGGGTTATCGTGACTGGTAAGGTCCAGGGGGTCTTCTTCAGGGATTTTGCCAAGCAGAATGCGAATAAGCTTAGCCTGACCGGCTACGCCAAGAACCTGAAGGATGGCACATTAGAGCTTGTGTTGCAGGGCGAGGAGGGCAAGATATTGAAGCTCGCAACGCTCTGCAAGAGCGGGCCCATATTTGCTAAGGTTGAATCTGTCAATACTGAATTCTTAGGATGTGATGACATTGAGGAGTTTGAATTCTTTGATATTCGCCCGACGTAGCGCTTCTCGGACAACACAACACTTTTCATCACTAGAAAATAACAAAAACAACGAAACCTTTATATAGGGGTTATACCTCTACAATAGTAAATAATTTTGGTGTTTTAGTTATCCAATAACGCCGCAAAAAGAGCTAATAATGATTTTTAACGTGTTTTAGAGCCTAAAACGATTGTTTAAACCGCTTCAGGGGAAGTTTAAGCCAATTTACGCGTTTAAATCTGGGAAAGTCCAGTTTAGTGAAAAGGGGGTGTAGAATCAAGTTTCAGAATCA
>JAUVBP010000206.1 GCA_030591125.1 Candidatus Woesearchaeota archaeon
ACTGAGCTCTTTATCTTTAGTGAACTCCAGGGTACTCCTGTGCGTCGCAAGGATATTCGGATGGCCTTTGGCTCTGAAAGTATAGCTTTTCATGATCGTATAATTCACCTATATCCCGCATATTTAAACCTGTTGCACATGACTGAAACCGAAAAGTGACCAGAAGGGAGAGAAAGGCATACGGAAGGATTACATGAAAGATAAAACAGTTTTTTTGGGAAACACAGAAAAATTTATAAAGCTATGCGAGTTTAGTAAAAAAGATAATGAGCGCTGATTCCGAAGATATAGGTTCTGAAACACCTGAAAATACAGGAAAGTCCACCATAAAACTAGACAACAAGGACAAAGAGATACTCAGGCTGCTGAACGAGAATGCAAGACTGACTTCTAAATCAATAGGAGCATCTACGAACATCTCAAGAGAGGTTGCAGACTACAGGATAAAGAGATTGACCAAGAACGGTCTCATCTCCGGATACATCACGCTCGTGAACGACAGGAAGCTCGGCTATCAGGCATATGTCCTGCTGATCCAGCTCCAGAATTATACTAGCGCGGATGAGAAGAACATAATTTCACATCTCAAGGAGCACAAACACATAAAATGGGTGTTGAAAAGCAGTGGTGACTGGGACATCCAGACTGCGATAGCCGCCAAAAGCACAATACATCTTGCGAAAATAATAGATGAGATAGATACTATCTGCGGAAAGAATCTACTATCATACGAACTCACACCAGTAGTGCACCTGCTCGTACCTGAGAACCTCACATTCATGCTTAAGGCAAAAGAGAAGGTGCTGGATCCCAAGGATCTTCCGCAGATAAATAAAGACATAACCTGTGAGCTTGAGGATCTTGACCAGAAGGACAGGAGACTGTTGAAGGCACTTGCCACCGATGCACGTGCGCCGATAGTGAAGATCGCTCAGCAGATTGACCTTTCTGCAGACGCGACCAACCTTAGGATGAAGAAGCTTCAGAAGACTGACGTGATAAAGAAGTTCCAGACAGTGGTTGACCTATCAACCCTGAATTACCTGCTTTACTCCGTCTTCCTGAAGATAAACAATTATGGACCGAAAAGAGAGACCCAGATACGGACGTACCTGCACTCTCTTACCAACATAACCTTCGCCGAGAGGATCATCGGAAAGTGGGATATGAGGCTGCAGATATCATGCACGACACCGCAGGAATTTGAGAAGATATTGCAGAGCCTCAGGGAATTCCTGGCCGAAGATCTCAAATATTATAATTTCGCATTGATGATCAAAGAGTACAAGAGAGTGTCATACACAGAAGGCATGGCAGACACTGATTGATCACATCACACAAAGATCCGCTGATGGATCAAGAATAATCATTTAAAAAAAAAAGAGGTATCGCATGGTTAAAGATAAATTTGTTTTCGAAGTTTCCTGGGAAGTGTGCCACAAGGTCGGAGGCATATACACAGTGGTCGCCTCGAAAGCAGCGCTTCTTGATGAGGCGTATCCTAACTATTTTCTGGTAGGCCCCTACTTTAAGAAGGATGCAAGCACTTCCTTTGTAGAGGAAGCTCTTCCACATGGGTTCGGGGAGGTATTCAATAACCTGAAGGATGAGGGAATAATCTGCAGGTTCGGACGCTGGCAGGTCAAGGGAAAACCAAAGACCATACTCATCGACTTCAGCGGATTCAATCCAAAAGCTGATGAGATAAAGAAAAGATTATGGGATGAGTTCCAGATAGATTCTATGGGTGCCAGCAGCGAATTCAATGATGCGATAGTCTGGTCGACTGCAGCAGGGAAGCTCATAGAGCAGTTCATCAATAAGAAACAGGAGCGCGGAGAGGGGGATTGCATCTACGTAGCTCATTTCCACGAGTGGTTGTCAGGCGGAGGATTGCTGTGCCTCAAGCAGAGCGGAACAAAGGTCGCGACAGTATTCACCACTCACGCCACCATGCTCGGCAGGACACTGGCAGGTAACGGCAGGGACCTTTACGGAGAGCTCGCCGACATAGATGCAGACTCTGAAGCGAAGAAGTATGGCATCCAGGACAAGCACCTGACCGAGAAGAGATGCGCGAATGAGGCAGACATATTCACCACAGTCTCTGAGATAACCGCCCTGGAGGCAGAGCACCTGCATGGAAGGAAAGCAGAGGTCCTTGTGCTGAACGGTCTGGATATAGAGAAACTGCCGACATATGAGGAGGCAGCGTACAAACACAGGATAAACAGGAACAAGATACATGATTTCTTAAGGTATTATTTTCTCCCATACTATCATTTTGACATCGATAATACCTTATTGTTCTTCATTGTAGGCAGGTATGAATACAAGAACAAAGGGATAGATGTGACTGTCGAAGCGCTGTCAAGATTGAATGAAAAGCTGAAGAAAGATGATTCTGAAAAGACCGTGATATGTTTCTTCTGGATCCCTAGAGAGGTGAAAGGTGTCAGGAACGACATATCAGTGAACAAGACAGCATATAACACGATACAGAACTTTATAGAGGAATACACCCCACACCTTCAGAAGAATATAGCTGTCAGCATAATAAAATCCGGTACCAAATTCATTAAGGGTAAAGACAGCTCCTATGACATATATGATGAAGAGTTCAGGCAGAACATAAAGAAACTTGAGGTGAATTTCGCCAAAGAAGGCAACCCCCCCCTCTCGACACACAACATTCCTAATGAAAAAGATGACCTGATACTCAAAGAGCTGATTGCAAAAGGACTGGACAACAAAAAAGATGATAAGGTGAAGGTCATATAC
>JAUVBP010000204.1 GCA_030591125.1 Candidatus Woesearchaeota archaeon
AGGGTCTCTATATCCTTGGGCTCGAGAAGCTTCTCTTTCTGGACAAATACAGCCTCTACCAGTTTGATAGTCTCGTTCGGAGTAGGAGGTGGTATTCCATACAACATGAGAGCTGCCTGGGTCGGCGTCAGGGTGCTCCAGTATATCTCGGTCTCGACGACCTGCTTGAGCTTTCCCTTGATCCTCGCAACCATCTGCTCTCCGGATGCCATGAACATATCAATCGCTTCAGCGCTCGGCTTTATCTTGCCCATCTTCAGAAGCTGTTTCCAGGGCATGAACATACCTCTGTCATATAGTGGAACGCCATCTCTGAGAATGGTAAATATCACTGGGTTAGCTTCCTTGATAGAATCCCAGAAATCAGTCAGGATGTATACCTGGATGTTCAGCTTGTTCTTGATGCCTGTCATGTCACCTGCATCAAGTCCCATGCCTATGATTATCGCCCGCAGCTTGTCCTTCAGCTCAGCGCGGGTCATCTTCTTGACATCAGTATCGTCAACGATTATGGCCACGTCAATGTCAGACTTAGAAGTCGCCTGACCTCTTGTGAGAGAACCGAACAGGACATAAGACACAATGTACTTCTCAAACTTCTTGAGAGCCATCTCCTTATGGATGCCACCTATCTTCAGAGCGGATACCATCCCTGTGTCATACACCGGAGCAGCCATCGCAAACATCTGGAGAAGGTCGTACTTGCCATCATAGCAGGACTGCCAGACCTCAGAAAGTATGATCGTCTGTGGTGTCAGGCGCTTATCGATATCCTGCGCCATCTTGGCCATTATAGAGCCAAGCTTGTCTTTCAGCTCTTGTTTTGTCATGCGCTGGGAATCACTGTCATCAACAAGGATGAGTATGTTGATCTTATCCTTATCCACCTTGTCCCCTTCTTTGTCAGGAGGCATGAGCGCGATGCCCATGATGTAATGCTCGAACTTCTTCAGGGCCTCTTTCTGGAATATGTCCAGCTTTCCCTTGATGTCCTTGAGCTTATCCTGGACTTCAGGCGGCAGTTTTGCCATCATGTCTGCTTCCTGTTCTTTCTGTGCTTTTTCAGCACCCTTATCTTTAGGTTTGGATCTTGATTGTTTCTTGGTCATTTTTGCACCCCGGAATATGATGGTTCTTGATAGTCCTGACTGAGTAATTCCCAGCACCTTATATCAGAGAAGTCAAGGTGATTTATAAATACTTATAAGGGGCAGGATATGATAGTGTGACAAAAAGGTCATAGTGAATATTGAACGCAGTACAGAAGCCGGTGGTGCCAATTAGCATGCATTAACGTTGTGACTGCCAGTCGTTAAGAAGTCTTGTAATTTACATACCCTTTGCTTTATGTCCTTAAGCATGCGTCGGCACCCTGAGACGCTTAGAGCGTCGAAGCAGGCTTTTGTGCTGCGTCTTTTTGTGCCCACACCACTGCGCTCGTTGACTATTCATTGTCTGCTTCTGTCTGCTGAACTGCGATACTATGTGCCACTTTTTCTGAGACACGCTTTCCCCGTAGGCGCTGGGTTCACAGCAAGCTGTGAACTCTCACTAGGCGGTGGAGTGGGCACTATAGTTATTGAAAATGTGAATATTGGGGTGTGGGGATATTGTGTGTATAGGGGTATAGAAACATTTATAAGCTCTGTATTGCTTGAATCGTGTGTTTAAACCACTAAAATAGGTAATGAAATAGGTGATAATATGGCTGATAAAAAAAGTGATACTCCTAACTATGACAAGCATAAGAAAGTCCATGACCTTGTAGGAAGGCTGCAGGATCTGGGTGATGACAAGCACACAACAGGCCTCGCAAGCCATGTGCACCAGGCCGCTTCTGAATACCTCCATAAGAACAAGGGAGAGGACGGCAAGGTCAACTGGTCTGATAAAGGTGATGATGAACACAAGAAGTTCTCTGATGACCTTTGGGATAAGGCTGCAGATCATATAGCAAAGAATTACCTGAAACTCACTGATGATCAGGTCAATGATCTCAAGAAGACCAAGACCGGTGATGGAGAGAGCGCATGGGACAATATGATATCCCATTACCTGGGTGGCATGGACAAGGAAGCATTCTTTGATCAGGTAAAGTCCGAGGACGAACTCACCATCGAGAACATACTCAAGACGTATGTCAATAAGATATCAGGTAAGCATATCAATTACAGGCACACTTCGATCCTCAGGAAAGACATAAAGACTGCAGAAGACAGTGACCTGGTCGCGTCATATCTTGGTGGGGCAAAGAAGCACAACAAGAAAGCGCTCAAACCGCTCAAGGTGCCGAAGAAATTCAAGAGCATCGAAGAAGCGATGGGTGCAGTGTCTGAAGCGTCGCAGTACATGCCTAAGAGCTATCATCCTGACAAGAAAGACACATACAATTAAGGCTCTCTAGCCTTTTCTTTTTGTTTCAGTCTTTTGTCTCATAATATGTATCAGGTCACTGATGACCAAATATTTTGTTGAAAAACGCATACATCTTAGATAAAAGGGGAGAATGGCAGTCTTAGAATTACTGAAAGGGGTGGCTAGTGAGCATCTCATGTACACTGCAGGCCTGTGGGCACTGCTGGCATTGATACCGCTGATCCTCGTCTACCTGATACGACCCAGACCCAAGAAGACGACAATCCCTGCGCTCATGTTCCTTCTCCGTGACAGTGCAAAGTCAGACAAGAAGAGCTTCCTGAGAAATTTTGTGCGGGATCCTCTATTCCTTCTCCAGATCATCATGCTCGTCGCATTCGCCATCGCGATAGCCAAGCCATTCATCACAGTCACAGAAGATGTATTCGTGGAGAAGACAGCACTTGTCATCGATGTC
>JAUVBP010000004.1 GCA_030591125.1 Candidatus Woesearchaeota archaeon
GCAATTATTTAAGCCACCTGCAGGGTACTACAGGCAGGTTGAGCATGTTTGATTATGTTCATTGTTTTGAGTGGTGTTTAGGCAAATGACAGGACAGACCAGTTTCAGTGAGATAGAGAAGAGATGGCAGAAGAAGTGGGCGGATGAGCAGGTATTCAAGACTTCTTCTGATCCTGACCGGCCCAAGTTCTACTGCCTTGAGATGTACCCTTACCCGTCGGGAAAGCTCCATATGGGACATCTGAGGAACTATTCTATCGGTGATTCTTTCGCACGATACAAGCGTATGCGTGGCTTCAATGTCCTGTATCCTATGGGCTATGATGCTTTCGGGCTTCCTGCTGAGAATGCAGCGATCAAACACAAGACTCATCCTGAGGAGTGGACGCGTCGCTGTATAGCTGACATGAAGGCACAGCAGAGTGCTTTGGGAATCTCTTATGATTGGGACAGACAGGTCCAGAGCATAGACCCTGAGTACTATCGGTGGAACCAGTGGATATTCCTTAAGATGCTGGAGAAGGGCCTTGCCTACAAGAAGGCCGCCCCTATCAACTGGTGTCCTGACTGCAATACTGTACTTGCGAACGAGCAGGTCGAGGATGGCAAGTGCTGGCGATGCAAGCATGTTGTTGAGGAGAAGAACCTGGAGCAGTGGTTCTTCAAGGTCACAGCATATGCTGACAGGCTCCTGGAGGGTCTTGAGCATCTGGAGCATTGGCCTGAGCAGGTCAAGGTGATGCAGAGCAACTGGATCGGGAAGTCATATGGTACGATCATTGATTTTGATGTTGTCGACGAGTCTGGTAAGAAGATCGACACGATATCTACATTCACCACAAGGCCTGATACTGCTTATGGCATAACATATCTCGTATTGGCTGCTGAGCACCCTAAGGTGCTGGAATGGACAGGAGGCACCAAGTATGCGGAGCCGGTCAAGAGCTTCATATCCGAGGTCAAGAAGCAGACGATCATCGAGCGTACCTCCGAGACCAAGGAGAAGAATGGTGAGTTTCTGGGGGTCTATTTTGTCAACCCAGTAAATGGCGAGAAGTGCCCTCTCTGGGTCGGTGATTATGTGCTCATGAACTACGGTACTGGTGCTGTGATGGCAGTCCCTGCCCACGACCAGCGGGACTTTGAGTTTGCCAAGAGATATGGCCTGCCGCTTAAGGTCGTGATAAACCCTAAAGACGGGCATGAGCTCAATCCTGATAAGATGGCCAGGGCATTCTGTGATGAAGGTGTGATGGCTAATTCAGGTGATTTCAATGGTTCTGAGAGCCGTGATGCTATTGAGGAGATATCAAAGTTCCTTGAGTCTAAAGATTGGGGAAAGCGCACTGTCAATTACAGGCTCCGTGACTGGCTCATATCACGCCAGAGGTACTGGGGCACCCCTATACCGATAATCTATTGCGAGAAGTGCGGTATCGTGCCTGTACCGTATGACCAGCTTCCAGTCACACTGCCTAAGGACGTGGAATTCACAGGAGAGGGGAACCCTCTTGCAAAGTCCGAAAGCTTCACGAAGACGACCTGCCCAAAGTGTTCTGCGCCAGCCAGGCGCGAGACAGATACGATGGACACATTCATGGACTCTTCCTGGTACTTCTTCAGATACCTCTCACCCAAGATGGACTCCCTTCCGTTTGACAAGAAGGATTCTGATTATTGGATGCCTGTCGACCAGTATATCGGGGGCATAGAGCACGCGATATTACATCTCCTTTATGCCCGCTTTCTCACCAAGGTGTTGAAGGATCTGGGCTTGACCGATGTCGATGAGCCGTTCCACAGCCTGCTCTGTCAGGGCATGGTGACAAAGGATGGTGCGAAGATGTCAAAATCTATCGGTAATGTCGTCGATCCTGCAGAGATAATGGACAGGTACGGCGCAGATACAGCAAGGATATTCATGTTATTTTCCGCCCTTCCTGAGAAGGAGCTGGAGTGGTCTGACAAGGGTGTCCAGGGAGCGTTCCGCTTCCGTAACCGTGTATGGCGCCTGGTCGATGAGGCTCCTGAGACTGAGGCGCGCGAGCATAATAATTCTGATCGGCAGATGATCAGCAGGATGAATAGGACCATAGCCAGCGTGACCGGTCTGCTTGAGGACATAAGACCCAGCCTTGCCATTGGTGCATTGATGGAGTTTGTGAATGCGATCTACAAGTACAGGGAAGCTAAGGTGCACGTTGATGTCCACGCCGAGCTTTTGGAGAATCTTGCCCTTCTTCTGGCCCCTTTCTCACCTCATCTTTCAGAGGAGATGTGGGAGCGGTTAGGTAAGGATGGGTTCATATCGCTTGCTAAATGGCCGGAGTCTGATGAAGGCAGGATAGATCCTGAGGCAGAGGCGTCTGATGAGCTGGTCTCATCCACTGCGTCTGATATCTGCAGGGTGCTTGAGCTTGCCAAACTGGACAAGCCGTCCAAGGTCAGGCTGTTCATCTCAGATGCCTGGAAATATGACTTTGTCAGGCAGCTGAAGCAGGAGCTTGAGAAGACGCGAGACGTCGGCTCCATACTGAAATCAATCATGTCAACAGGTCTGAAGGTATATGGTCAAGAGATATCCAAGCTTGTCCCAAAGCTTGCGGCTGATGCCTGCAAGATGCCTGCAGTAGTGATGGACCAGGATAAGGAAGTGGCTGTCCTGGAAGAGAACAGAGCCACGCTTGAGAAGCAGTTCGGATGCCCTGTGGAATTGGTCAGGGCGCAGGAAGCGAAGGAGCCGAAGGCCAGGCAGGCGATGCCAGGGAAACCTGCAATACTCGTCGAGTGATGTATTGATTTGAGATATTCATTCAGTGTCTTTTGAAATGTTTTGAGAGGTGTGAGAGGAAGACATGGGATTCAGACATAGGACTAGGAAAGAGAAGGAAGAGGCAGAGAATACCCTGATAGCGATAGGGAATCTTTCTGATATGTACTCACTTTCATCAGCTTCAAAGGGCAGGCAGCATCCTGATCGCCAGAGCACCTGGCGGACCTGCTATGAGCGCGATGTTGACAGGATAATCTATTCTATGGCTTACCGTAGGCTAAGGAACAAGACCCAGGTGTTCATGTTCCCTTCAGAGCAGCACATAACTACAAGGTTGATGCACACAGAAGAGGTGTACCAAGTAGCTAGGGGTGTGTGCTCATTTCTGGGACTTAACCAGACATTGGCAGAGG
This sequence comes from Candidatus Woesearchaeota archaeon, assembly GCA_030591125.1. Classification (GTDB taxonomy): domain Archaea; phylum Nanobdellota; class Nanobdellia; order Woesearchaeales; family UBA11576; genus JABMQF01. Next base: position 3,187 of record JAUVBP010000004.1, read on the forward strand.
CCATAGCCAGAGGTCATGATCTGGGCCATACCCCCTTCGGGCATACCGGAGAGGAAGAGCTCGAGATGGTGATGCAGGAGATTCTTGGTGATGATTCTTACACGTTCCATCATGCGAAATATGGTCTTGACATCGTCGACAGGATTGAGAAGGATGGTAAGGGGCTTAACCTCACTCATGAGGTCAGGGATGGCATAGCCAAGCACTCTTTAGGTAAAGAGAGATCAAAGGACCCTAAGTATTGGCCTGAGACAGTGGAAGGCAGGGTAGTCTTCTGGTCAGACAAGATTGCCTACACCTGCAGCGATATGGATGATGCTCTTCGCGTGGGTGCATTGAATGAATCAGACCTGCCACAAGCAGAGCTGAGACTGCTGGGACCACGGAAATCCAAGTGGATAGGCTCTCTGAACAAGGCATTGGTCGAGACAAGCCTTGCATATGGTGACGTGAACAATGACTCTTTCAGCGGAGAATACAGGGATGCCTTTGATACTATCAAGGACTTCATGTACAGGAACGTCTATGGCGGAAAGACTGGTGATCCCGATGATCCTTTGAAGAAGGAGTTCAAGAAGGCCCGGAAACAGATAAGATTGGTGTTCGAACATGTCATGGAGACCCGGTTCTCAGACCTGGAACAGAAGGACGCAGCACACAAGACTCTCGACGTAGTGGCCTGCATGACTGACCAGTCTATAATGCGTTATTTCAAGGAGAATTTTCAGCCGAAAGCGATATATTGAGTTAAGTCGATCTACATCAAGGCATGCGCCTGAGCTGTTTTATCATGTAGTTCTCATTGTCCTGTCCAGAAGGCTCAGATGACTTTTCAGGTTTTTTGTCATCTTCTTTGTCATCCTTATCAGCAGGCTTCTCTTCTCTCTCATCACCCTTACCAGCATCTTGTTCAGGAACATTCTCCTCACCCAATCCGAGCTTTTCAGGCTTCTTGTCAAGGTCAACGACTTCGTTCTTCTGCTCATGTCCTATCAGGTCGCACTTGTCCTTGATCTTGCCCTGCGCTGCCTTGAGTTCCTCCTCTGGCAGCTTTTTCGGGGTCCAGATGAAGTTGAGCTTGTCATCATTCTTCCTTGCTATCACGTCGATATGGAAGTGTCCTCCCTTCTTCAGGAGGCTCCCTGAATTGGCGATTATGTTGGTCCCATGCGCTTCGAGGTTCTCGAACAGCGCTGTGGCTGAGAAGCTTGCAGCATAGAATATGTGCTCCACATCCTTGTCTTCTATCCCCTGGATGTTGTCATGGTGCTCTTTGGATATGACCTGGACATGGCCTTTTGTGATAGGATCCGCTGGAATGACCACAATCACCTTATCATCCTCATAGAGGAGGTTAGGCTTTTTCTGCACAATTTCACAATATTTGCAGCCCTCGACCATCTTCAGTCACCGCCTCCATTACCATCCTGATCCTCATCACGGAGCTCATCTCCCCCCAGGCTCAGCTTTCCAGGGGTCCTGGGTTTGGCCTTTTTCTTCACCTCTTCTATTATCTCGTCGAGATTGAACTGGCTGAACAGCTGCTGCAGCTGTGAGTGCTGTGGAACCATCTTCTTGAACTGGTCTGTCTGGTTGAGTATGAGCTGCTTGACCTGGGGGTTGGAATCTATGATCTGGAGCAGCTGTTCTTTGGTCACTTTCTGTGGTTGACCTGCTCCACCAGGGCCTCCCCTGAAACTGCCAGAAGCGTTCCCTTCAGTAAATCCTAAGGCAGGAAGGTTTTTCTGCAGCATGGCATTCAGTATTCCGCCGGCTTTTTCGGTGACTTCTTTGGTCTCATTTTCTGGTGCTTCTTTACCCTTTACATCCATCATCTCAAGCCCGTCCCCTTTGTCCCTTGGGATTATATGGAGCATGAAATGGGCGCTCTGCTGGCCTGCTGCCCCTCCATTGGCTATGAATATCGTGGTTTCCTTGCACAAAAGTGAGTCTTTGACACATTTATCGATGGCTTTTACCTTGTCAAACAGGTGTTTGAACGTCTCTGGAGGTATCAGCGGCATTATAGGGTAATGCTCTTTGGGCATGAGCAGGACATGGCCTTTAGAAGCAGGGTTTATGTCGAGGATACCGACGACAAGATCATCCTCGTATACTTTTTTTGATGGTATCTTACCTGAGATTATCTGGCAGAATATGCACTGTTTTTTCTGCTCTTCGAGCATCTTCTGCTGTTCTGGGGAAATCTCCATACCCGAAAGTGCAGGATATTGTATTTATAAAGGTTGACAAAAAAAGAATTGCTGAAAAATTATTGAATAAAATAAAAATGATTTTGTTATAGCTGAGAGTCCTGGGCGAGCCTTGCCACATCATTCTTGTCGAAGCCGTGGTAACCGTCCTTCTTGGAGGCCTCTTCTGCCTCGACAGTCATGAGCTGAAGCTCTCTCACAAGCCCTTTATACTCAATCTGGAGGTGTTTTGCCCTGTATGTGGGCTTGTCCTTCTCCTCATAGCCGACAATCCTCATGTTCTCCCTGGTGTCCACCCAGTCTATCATCTTGTCTGTGCCTTCTTCTGTCTCGAATAGGGCTCGTGTAGCTGAACAGTCTCCCATGACATATGTGAGCGTCTGGCTGTCAACATCGATCCGATAAGGGGATTCTTCTTCCAAGGCCCGTCTTGCAGTCTCCTCGTCGATATGGCTCTTTCTGAAGACTTTCGCGAGAGTGTTCCTTCCTCTTTTGACCCTTGTCTTGAACAAGGACAGGCCCATATCACCAGAGTATGTATTGATGTATCTTATCCCTGCAAGGCCGCAGGTCCCTGGCTTGAACTCATACTTGTCCATGTGTGCATCGACAAATACGCGTGCGAACCGGTCAAGTCCATCAGCGTCGAGAAGCAGCACTTCCTCGATATCGGTCTCTATTCTCGCTATATCTGCATTCGGGTCTTCACAAAGCAGGTGTTTTGCCTCCATGACCAGATCGCTGAGCGCATCTGGCATGGTGACCGCTTTGCTGAAATCTGCCGCTACCGAATACTTCATCAGTTCCTCGAGGCTTGGCTTCTTTACAAGCTCAAGTCGAGTTGTCTCTACATAGTCTCTCTCTATGTATAGTTCCTCTGCAGTGGCTTCCATTTCTTGGCACCTTTTCCTTTGTTTCTCGTCGATGCCTACGCTGTAAAGAGCCCACAGACAGGGATTTTGTCTTGTCAGAAGTTAATCCAGCGCAACAAAATCCCCGTCCGTGATGGCGTAGGACTTTGTTAACGCATGATTGAGTATTTTGTGACGTCATAGACGCAAAACACGTTTTTGACGGTAAAGATAGGTCTATGTAGTGAAACGTCAAAGTTGCTATTCCATAATCCATTCATTTCACCAAGAGACATAGTAATTCTTTTTTCACCCTTTCATCTTATATAAATGTTTTGTTTAAAGATGTGTATTTTTATAAATTATATATGGTCTTTTATAAAGTTCCGTAATTTTTACGGGTCAGAGAGGTTTATGATGTTTCAGTCTTATCATTCTAATAGAAAGTAGGCAAGCATGCCCGAAGATGGACCTATACACGACCTATTGGTTTGATCTCAACTTTTCCTCAACCCCGCTACCCTCAGAGCACCGACCTGAACGGTTAGGGCTGCTCCATTCCTGGTCTGACCCGGTTCCCATTAAGGACAGTCCCTAAGGACAGAGTATCATTGTCCAAGCCAAGGCCAACAAGCCTTGCACAGACCTCTCTCCGGGCTTCAGCCCCATCGTAAGTCGGTTGATGGTAACAAGAGACGACTAACCTCCCAGCCTAGCCTGCCCATGCTGCACCGAATGGAGACTCTCTTTTAAATGTTTTCTAAAAGCTCCTCTCACTATCTTATTATTTACAACAGCAAAACCCTGACCGTAGCCACCTGTTCAGCATGCTTTCGGATTGTCCTTTAGCATGCGTGGCGGCACGAGAGGTTTTCAAAGAAAACCGGAGTAGGGCGGGGTTTTGCTTTAAACGCTCTCTAACTATTGAATTATTGGGCCTCACCCAAACCAAAATGCTTAAATATACCTAAAAATTACATACTTGTATCAATCACATATTTGAATCAGGGGTAGACCATGGCAAAAGCGAAACCAGCGACACTGCACTCACCTACACTGAATACAATCCTCATGGTAGAGGCAGTGCTGGAAGATAACGAAGGAACTTACCTCTCCATCCCAGAGCTGAAGAAACGACTGCCGAAGAAAGTCAACCACAACACGCTCATGCAGATCCTCGCTTACCTCGAGGAGAGCAACAAGATAGGAGTCTCACTCAAGGGCATAACCTGGGCCCATAACATGTCTCAGAAACTCCAGAGACTCGAGAAAAAGGGATGATTATTTTTCTTATTCTGCACATCTATTATATGAGTAACAGCACACCATACCCGACAAAGCACGCTGCACTCAGGAACGGCATAGCAGGATAGAATCTATCTTTCTTGGCAAAGTACAATAGAAGGAACAAGCCTACACTCACCACTGCAGGCACGACCAGCACTTTCACGAACCCGACGCTCTTCATGAGAACGCCAGCAAACAGGAGTGGGAATCCGATATCCCCTCCACCGAGGATTGCTGTCTTGATTTCCTCTGTCTTCACACTCTTCTTCGGAGCATGCTTATGTGGCTTCATCTGTATCTTCGCAGTCTTGCCCTTCGGCAGCTGGTATGGGATGGACAGTCCTGCAAAGACTTGTGACTGTGTCTGGAATTTGGCCATCTTGACCATGTGCTTGCTCTGCCATACTGCTATCATGTCATATATAGATATGAGGACAAGAAGGATGAATATAGCAAAGAGGTTCATTATAGGGACGAAGATCGCTGCCAGTCCGCCATAGATGAATATCTCACTTAGATTATGTATTATGAAGTTCGGCCGCCATATCTTCCATATTGCTATCCCTACCGCCAGCGATATGGCCAGCAGCTGGTGCATGAACGCACCGAACGATATGGTAAGGCAGAGTGCGACTGAGAGGAAGAACCATGTCTTCCACACCTTGAAGCTCCTGAATCTGACGAGGAGCAGCACAAGCACAGTGCCGATCATTATTGCAACTATTATGAATATATATGACTTAGATTCCTCTATCTCGGGCCTCTCGATATTGAAAGGAAGTTCAGAATAGGTTATATCCACGACCTTCCCAGTCTCTGCATCAACTATCTTCTCTGCGATGTACTGGTTCGTCACTGCAAGCCCTGCGACCTGCGCAAGGAAGAATACCGCAACGAGTATCAACGTTACCTGTAAGCTGTGTTTCATACATCACCCACTCTCACAAACTTATTTAAATCATTCGCTTAACTACAATAACATATATTGCATTATTACCCTCTGTATTACCATTGCAGAAACCAAGACCGTAGCCGCCTATGAGCATGCTCTCAGCATCATCTGCGGAATCCAAGCGCCTGGTGGCGGAATCATATGCACTCATTGAATCTTGCATGCGTGGTGGCACGGAGCCGAACGCAGTGAGGCGAGTAGGGTTTGGTTTCTGAAATAGAGCAAAGCTAAGAAAAATGAAAATAGCTCACAACATCAAACTCAGTACATTCTCTTACGAAGAGGACGACGCAGATCAGATCAGGCAGGGACTGCTGGATCTTGTCCCTTTTGACCTGGAGCAGGAGAAGCTCGAGCTCAAGAAGACAAACGTCCAGGGTTTCAAGGAGAAATGTATAATCATATTTGAGCTGTTCATGAAGAAAGAACGTCACACCAACAAGTTCCTCAACCATATCAAGGAACAGCTCACCACAGACCAGCGCAACCTTCTACTCAGACAGCAGGAATCAAGGCTCGATGAAAAGCTAGATTTCTTCTTACGTATAGACAAGCCAAGGTTCCTGAAAGACGGCGTAGTCCAGCTCACAGAGCAGGGCAACTGCTACCACATCAGGATAAGCATCGCAGCATACCCAGCACACAGGGAACAAGCATTGGAAGTCGTTCAGGAGTGGTTGGGCGGGGTTTGATTATCTTCATTCTTGTTTTTCTCTGACGCAGCACCATGCCCTGCTCCGCTTGCTCACTACGCTCGCAAGCTCTCGCACCGCCGCCGCATGCCTGAGTTGGTCAAACGTTGAATTTCCCGAAGGGTACCTCATTATTGATTCATTTTGATGACCTACAGCATGCTACATTGGCGGTTGCGGTCATAGTGCTGCTTTAGTCGGAGAACATACTACTTGCACTACCTGCTTTTGTACTGCCTGTATTAAGTTAACTTTAAATACCCCATTATCAGACACTCACACCATGCCTAAAACAATAGACCCATACGGTGCAGAGCTTCCAGAGGATTATACCAAGGTCATCAAGGACTTCGGCCTGGAAGAGTTCAAGGTAGAGGCATTTCCATCTCCGAACAGGCTCATGCGCCGTGGTGTCATATTCTCCGGCCGTGACCTGAAGCGCATCTCAGATTGTATCAAGGACAAGAAACCGTTCTATGTCCTTTCAGGAATAATGCCTACCAATGACAAGATCCATTTCGGCAACAAGCAGGTTGTTGAGAACATAAGATACTTCCAGGAACAGGGAGCTACTGCGTACATACTGATTGCAGATCTCGAAGCTGCAGCTGCCAGGGGAGTCACATTGGAAGAGGGCAAGAAGCGTGCCTTGGAATTCCACATCCCTGCCTACATCGCGCTAGGCCTCCATCCAGAGAAGACCATATTCTATTTCCAGTCTGAGAACAAGGACGTTGTCCACATGGCTTATGAGTTCGCACAGAAGATAACCCTGAACGAGTTCAAGGCGATATACGGCAGTGCGGACCCAGGACGTATCATGTCCGCAGTGACCCAGGTGGGTGACATATTATATCCACAGCTAGCGACCCGGATGCCTGGTATCATACCTGTAGGTATCGATCAGGATCCGCACATCAGGCTCACCAGAGATATAGTGAACCGGACCAAGGCCAAGAAGTTCGTACCTCCTTCATCTATATATCATAAGTATACTCCTTCATTGAACGGCGAACTCAAGATGTCAAAATCTATGCCTGAGTCTTGCATAGTTCTACCTGAAGATATCAAGACAGCTACAAAGAAGATCAAGCGCGCACTCACAGGAGGAAGAGAGACTGTTGACATCCAGAAAGAGAAGGGTGGCGAGCCTGAGAAGTGCATGGTGTTCGAGCTGGACAAGCAGCATCTGATAGAAGATGATAAGGAACTCCAGGACATCTACGACCGCTGCAAGAAGGGTGACCTGCTCTGCGGTGAGTGCAAGGACATCGCCTGCCAGAAGATGGAAGAGTTCATGACCCATCTGGAGAAAGGCATAGAAAAAGCAAGAAAACAGGTTGACAAGCTCAATTTCGTGAAGTTCAGTTAGTCGATATCTATTTCTTGAAGAAAGACACGATCATTCCGACAAACAGCCCGAACAGTGTAGAGCCTATCGCTGCCAGGACTACGGTAGGGGTGATCTCTCCTTGTGATATTGTAGCTACAAGCATCATGATCGTTCCTGCGATACCTAGTGAGAATCCGAGCACGATTGTCCTTGCTTTTATTCTCTTATTGATCCATGTGGCAATCACAGGGATTGCCAATACTGAGTAGAACGCTACAAAGATGTAGCTGCCCAGCACTAGACTTCTTATCGCTATTGCAATCAGTGTTGATATGACTATTATCAGGAGTATGACTCGCTTTATGTTCCGGACTATCTTCTTTTTCGGCCAGTGGAAGAAATCTTGCACGACTGCAGCAGCTCCTGTGAATATATAGGTATCAAGACTGCTCATTATTGCAGCAAACAGAAGGACTGTGGATAGTCCTAGAAGTCCTGGAGGAAGTAAATTACCAAAGCCATATATCAGTGCAAGATCAGGGTCTATATTGGGGAATTGTGCCTTCACCGTCAGGGCTACAAGCGCCAGCAGGAATGCCATGAATGCGTATATCCCTACAGAGAGTATCAGCCCGTTCCTCAGCTCTTTTTTCCCCTTTGCTGAATATACCCTCTGCCAAAGGTCGGGCGATGCAAAAGGGAACATGACTCCTATGATGAAGAATCCTATTATCGTACCTAGGTCTGCCTTGAAGAAGTTCCAGTCAGATGTAGGGATCATCGATCCATTGAAGAGTATGAGTGTGAGCATGGCCAGTATGAATATCATTGCGATGTATTGGAGGATGTCTGTTCTAGCGACTGCTTTGAATCCTCCGAGCCAGAGGTATATGAGGATTATGGCGGCCATTATTATCGCGCATGCCCAGAATGGCCATCCTGTGAAGAAGACGAATATCTTTGTCCCTCCGATGAGGTTGATCGTGCCCAGGCCGAACATGAGGAATATTGAGATGGATGAGGCGAACAAGGCAGGTATCTTGCCGTACTTTGTCCTGAAGTAATCTGCAAGTGTATAGAACTTGTTTTTTGATTCTTTTTTCAGCACTATGGCGAATGGTATGAATATCAGTGCACCTGTAACGACACCCATGAAATACCAGACTGCAGAGAAGCCCCACAGGTATGTCAGTGCCACAAAGGTCATCAATATGGACCCGGTCTTGCTGGCGTTCATTGTTGCCATCGTGGCCCAGGTGCCTAATCTTCTCTCAGCTATCAGATAATCTTCATGTCTCTGTTTTCTGGATGTGAAGTATCCTATGAGGATGAGCGCGATGAAGTACACTGCTATCATTGCAAAGTCCAATACAGATAGGTCTGTCATTTCTTAAGAGCGGGAACCGGGGTATATTTAATACTTGCCAAGCACGGTTTGCATGCTGCTTTCCCACAACCTTTATAAGCACCAATAACTCCTATATTCTCATAAATACCTAAGAGGTGTACCAACATGTGGAAAGTAGCTCCTTTGAAAAGCAGTTTCATGTTTGCTTCTATTGTAGGTTTCCTGATAACGGTGATCTATACATTGTATGGCAGGATAAGTGAGACCTGGGGTTTCGCTATCGGTTTTGTGTTCGTGCTGATGTTCATCGCAGCACTTGTATCGATGACCCATGCTCCGCTGGAGATGCAGCTTGAGATGGCTCCGGACCTGATAAGGTCGCCAAAGAAGAAAGCCAGGAGAAAAGCGGCAAAGAAGAAGCCTGCTAAAAAAGCTGTCAAGAAAGCTAAGCCGAAAAAAGCTGCTAAGAAAAAACCTGCCAAGAAGAAGGCCGTGAAAAAGCCTGCCAAGAAGGCAAAGAAGAAAGCAGCAAAAAAGGCCAAGCCTAAGAAGAAGGCAGCAAAGAAGACCCCTTCAAAAAAGAAAAAATAAAAAGAATTTTGGAAGCTATTTTTTCTTAATATTTTTACTCACTTTTTTCTTATCTTCCGCAGGTTCAGGGAACTTCTTCCCCCAGTACTTCTGGAACTTCTTCTTGCAGAGCTCACCTTTGTAGTGTACTGCATGGCTTGCTCTCTTGCGGAAAAGGGTCATGGCCAGGCTCAGGACATGTGACTGCATATCCATCATCTTCTCATCCTTGAGCACATTGCGCGCATCCGCGACGCACTGTCTTACAAGGTAGAGGTTCTCCTGTCTCGCGACCTGTTCCCGCTCTCGTTCCTCCTGTACTGAGAGGAATACTTCCTCCCACTTTGTGCTTCCGTCTTTCAGTTCTCGTGGAAAACTTTTGCTGAAAACCATATGACAACAGACGCATACACCTTTAATATGGGCTTCTGGACCCGGTCCGGACTGTATCCGCAAGGTTCGCATCCTCTCCGAATTCAGCACACACTATTCTATATACCAATGATCAACTCAGAAATCTTTCACTAAACTCAGAGATCATTCACCGAATCCTTTCTTCTCGACCTTCACAGCAGAAGGGCTGGACCCGCCGTGCCATGTGAACCTTGGCCTGACCCTGAAGGGGTGGATCTTCTCGTTCGCATCATCGAATATGACTCCTGCACCATGTACTCTAGGTAGATTATCCACTGCCTGTGTCAATCCTTCTTTCATGTAAGACTGTGTCAGCATGCCGAGAGCCTCGACATCCAGGCGCGCAGTGATCCTGTGGGACAGCACTATATCCGATTGTGTCATAACATCTGTATGTATCTTACCGGGCTGTTGTGTTGCTAATATAAGAGATATTCCTGGCTGACGACCTTCTCTCATGATGGTCACCAGAGGCATGGTTGCAGAATTGATGTCCTTCGGATCTCTTGGCAGGACCTCATGAGCCTCATCTATCACCAGCCACACAAGTGGCATATCTTGTTTTTTGGTTGCAGCATCTTCTGCAGTGAAGTAGTCCATTGAGGAATGAACTTGATCATACTCTTCTTTCTTCCTTGATGTCATCCTCTGCAGGAAAAGCTTCTGCGCGACCAGACCTACTATCAGGTACTTGATCTTCCACCCTCCTGGCATGGTGGCATAACAGCTTACATCAAGGATTGTGACCTGTCCTCCTGCTGCAAGTTCGGCCAGCGGGGTTCCATTTATATCGAACACACCCCATCCTTCTGCACTCCTGAACCTGTTCTCCAGCGTATCTTTTGCAGTCTGTTCTGATCTTATGTCCTGCTGGGCTGCCTGCACCAGGTCGCCCATGTCATAACTATCTCCTTTGAGTTTCTTGAGCTGGTGCACCACCCTTTCGATCAGTATGCCTACAGGGTCATTAGGACTTATGTCGAACGCTTCACACCAGTCAGGTGCATCCAGTTCAGATGGTTTTATCGAGAATGGCCTGTCAGTAGGTATGCCCTGCTCTTTGTATTGCTTGTAGTAGCTTACTGGGGTGTAGATCACTATGTCTAATCCTTTTGGTTTGTACCCCCATGACTCCAGCAAGGTCTCATCCTGCTTGTTGGGATACTTCATGGTCCAGTAGACACCCATGGTATCGAGAAATATGAAACTCAGGTTCTTGTTGATCTCTGGCGGGAGGTCTGCCATTCCTTCTGCGATGACTCCCATGGTGTATGATTTTCCACCGCCTCGTTTTCCGAATATTGATAGTACGTGTGCTCCTGCAACATCGAGGTATATCTTGTTGGCGAGGCTGGTGATCCTGCCCATCTTTACATACGCTTTTCCAAGGAGTATCGTTCCCTTGTTGCCTAGCTTTTCCCTGTCTGCTGGCAGACGGCCTACGACTATATCTCGTCCCATGCACCTATATCCTTTTATAAGTAATATAAATGTTTATTATAACTTGATGGTGACGATGAGTTTTTTTCTCCTTTCCCGAGTGGTAAGTTTTATATAGAATCAGCTTTCCGTGTTACCTAATTATCTATGTAATCATGATGTTATGGAGGGGATAAGTTTGACAAAGTCTCATAGGAAAAAGAAGGGAAGGAATCTTAAGGATGTGTTTTTTGGCGCCGCAGTATTTGTTGTTCTTGTGGCAGTTGTTGCCGGTCTGATATTTCTTTCATCAAAGTCTGGGCAGTTGAGGATGGGCTCAGGAAATGATGTGGTCGCGACAGTGAATGGTGAAGAGATAACTGCAGCATATCTTGATGAGCAGTATTCAAGGGTCCCTGCAGAGTACCAGAGCATCATAACAAAGGAGACTCTGCTCAATCAGACGATCAATGAGATCATACTCATTCAGGAAGCTGAGAAGAAAGGTGTGTCTGTGAGTGCTGAAGACGTAACTCAGGAGATAGAGAGTGCGATGCTTCAGGCAGGCGTCACTCCTGAACAGCTTGATGAGCGTCTTGCTGAACAGAACATCACAAGAGAATATCTTGAGGAGCTTTATACAAAGCAGCTCACTATCAATGCTCTGCTTGAGAAGGCAGTCTTCCCTAAAGCTACAGTGACACAAGAGGAAGTGGAGCAGTTCTACAACTCAAGGATCCATGCTATGCACATACTGGTTGAGAGTGAGAAGGATGCTCTTGAGGCCATAAAGGACCTTGAAGGGATTTCAAAGAACAAGATTCAGGCTGAGTTCGCCAAGATGGCAGGAGTCAGGTCAACAGACCCATCAGTCACTCAGAATGATGGTGATCTTGGAGAGTTCGGGCCTGGACAGATGGTTCCTCAGTTCGAGCAGGCAGCACTTGCTCTTGAAGATTATGGATACACTGAAGAGCCTATACAGACTCAGTTCGGCTATCATGTCATCCTGAGACTGCCTAAAGAAGGGTCTCTTGAGGAGACTGCAACCCAGATCGAGGAGTCATTGCTGGTCCAGAAGAGGTCACAGCTGGTACCTTCCTATATAGAGTATCTTAGGAAGGACGCGGAAGTGGTAGTCACCTTTGAGGGCGCTGTAGTAGACGAATCCTGAACTCTGGAGGAGTTAAGGACCCTCAAGATCTGTGATTTTTGGGTTTTCAAAGCAGTATTGTTTTGAGCATAATTTTTTTACTGTTCTTTTTTTGTTTTATTTTTTTTTAGGTTAGGGACTGACACAGGTCAGGTTTCACACGCGGTTTTGAGAGCATAAAAATGGACAAGGATCTTTTAGACCTGACCTGCCTGACTGACGCAGAGATTACTTCTATATTGGACCTTGCTGATTCTTTGAAGAAGGACCCTGCAGCATACTCACAGGCATTGAAAGGGA
>JAUVBP010000021.1 GCA_030591125.1 Candidatus Woesearchaeota archaeon
ACGCAAACCTTAACACGTACAGGGCGATGCAGGCAGCGATAGAGAGAAGATTTGTTGCGTCCTGCACCAGTATAGGTATTGGCGGTCTTGGCGTGGCTCTTGCAAAGTCTGCCATAGGCGGTCAACTGGGAATGGAACTTGACCTTGAGGGGCTTTACATCGATGATGTGGTCGAGAAAGGCCTGCAATACACTGACCGCGTCCTGTTCTCAGAGAGTCAAGGAAGGTTCATAGTCACAGTGGATCCTGAAAAGGCAGCCACGTTTGAACAGTGTCTTGGGGATGTGGCATATAGACATATAGGTGAAGTGACTGATGATGGAAGATTCAGTGTGTTACAGTCAGATGATGAACCTCCTACGATCGACACGACTGTTGCCCTGCTGACAGAAAGCTACAAGTCAACATTGAGAGATTACTGAGGCGCAAAGATGGAGATAAGAGACGGACTGAAGAGAAAAGGACCAAAGACGATCATAATGGGCGGGTATGGCATAAACTGTGAACGTGAAACAGCTTTCGCTTTCCAGCATGCAGGTGCAGACCCTGAGACAGTACACCTGAATGACCTTATCGAGAACAAGAGACTGCTTGAAGACTGCAACATCCTGGTATTCCCCGGAGGTTTTAGTATGGGCGATGATACAGGATCAGGACTCGCTTATGCAAATATGATGAGGAACCATCTCGAAGAGGAGCTGGAAGCGTTCCGGCAGAGAGATACTCTGGCGTTAGGCATCTGCAACGGTTTCCAGATAATGACGCATCTGGGATTCTTTCCGGCGAGCACAGACAGATATGGTAGACAGGAGACTTCATTGGTGTTCAACACTTCTGCGAGATATATCGACACGTGGGTGAACCTGGGTATAGATCACCAGTCAGATTGTATCTGGGCAAGAGATATCTATGATCTCATGTTCATGCCGATAGCTCATGGTGAAGGGAGATTTTACGCAGAGAGCACCATACTGGGACTGTTGGAGCATCAGGGACAGGTCGCGTTCAGATATGTTAATCCCGACGGGACTAATGCAAAAGAAGGACCTGCAAATCCTAATGGCTCACTTGATGACATCGCAGGCATCTGCGACCCCTCAGGAAGATTCCTTGGCATGATGCCACATCCTGAACGGGCGATACTTGCGATACAGGATCCTCGATACACAAGTGAAAGAGAAAGGATGAAAAGAGCAGGGCAAGAGCTTCGTGAAGAGACGCACAATATTAAGATATTCAGGAACGCAGTAAAATATTTCGCATGAAGATCATAAATATCAAAAATAAGGTGAAACAATGGCAAAGGTCATGATACTCGGTTCCGGCGGGAGAGAACACGCATTGGCGTGGTGGTTCAAGAAGTACGGGCACGAAGTATACGCAGCTCCTGGAAATGCAGGCACTGCGATAGACTACAGGGCAAACATAGGATTGGACCTCAACAATTTTGAAGAGATAGACAATGCCGCAGTTGAGAACGCGATCGACCTGGTAGTCGTAGGGCCTGAAGACCTGATTGTCAACGGAATTGTCGACTATTGGGATCGATCAGAGGCGCATCAGGAAGGGACAAAGATATTCGGTCCGCACATGGCTGCAGCAAGACTGGAGGGCAGCAAGATCTTTGCCCGCAGGTTCGCAGAGAAGCATGGACTGCCGATACCTGAATATCTTGCATTCAACTCAGGTAACTTCAGACGCAACTTGACAATGGCACGACGGCATCTTGCTGGAATGAATAAAGGGATGGAGAGAGAGCTGTTGGTTGTCAAGGCAGACGGGCTCTGCGCAGGTAAGGGTGTAGGGGTCAACAAGAGCGTGAAAGATGCTGAGGATTATCTGGAATCACTGAAGAGGTTCGGCAACGCAGCCACAGATTTCCTCCTGGAAGAGCGTCTTATGGGTGAAGAAGTATCCATAACACTGATCACGGACGGGATATCTTACAAGGCATTCCATCATTCGCAGGACCATAAGAGGCGGTATGAAGGTGACCGCGGTCCGAACACCGGAGGGATGGGAGCTTATGCCCCGACAGGTCTCATAACACCAGAACTGGAGAGGATAATCAACAAGGATATCATAAGGCCGACCATTGAAGGTATCCAGGCAGAAGGCCTTGAGTACGACGGGATATTATACATAGCATTGATGATACAGGACAATAAGCCATACCTGATCGAGTACAACTGCAGATTCGGGGATCCTGAGACACAGGTGATAGTCCCATTGGTAGATGCAGACCCTTACAGATTGATGATGGACTGCATATATGGCAATCTTGACAAGGCAGACTTCAGGCTGAAGCAGGCGTATTCCTGCTGTGTCGTGCTGGTCGGTGAAGAGTACCCGAGGACAAGCTCCAAAGGTGAAGAGGTTCTCTATTCACCATCGAATTTCGGTAAAGATGAAATATTCATGTTCCACGCAGGCACAAAGATGGAAAAAGGGAATGTCGTCACGGATGGAGGAAGAGTCATCGGCGTGACTGCAGTCAGCGACGTCAGTCATGAAGATGCTATAGCTAAGGCTTACAAGGCAGAGCAGAAAGTATGTTTCTCCGGAAAAGATTTCCGTAATGATATAGGATACCGCGTGCGGGATGAAAAGGATTGATGAGAAGATAGATGCCATGTCAGAACTCATATACGACCCAAATAAGAACGCAGGACCGATGAATGTTGTTGCATTCGGTTCAGGCAGCTGCAGCACCATAGAAAAGATGCTAGAGTACCAGCACATCCTTGACCAGATACCTGGAGAGGATGGCTTCAGGATCACTGCGCTCGTCACGAATAGCAAGAGATCCAGGGCGCACGAGATATCAAGACGTGAGGGGATACCTCTAATCTACAACAACCTGTGGAGTTTTGTCAGGGAGCAGGGACTGGACCCGAAGGTCAAAGCGAACAGGGATCTCCCTGAGATCCGCACCGCTTTCGACGAGAATACGAAAGACCTGCTTCTCCAGGCCGCAGAGCAGAACAAGTTCAGCATCGACCTGGTGGCTCTCGCAGGCTACATGCTCATCGTCCAGAAGCCTCTGCTCGATC
Source organism: Candidatus Woesearchaeota archaeon (assembly GCA_030591125.1). Taxonomy (GTDB): domain Archaea; phylum Nanobdellota; class Nanobdellia; order Woesearchaeales; family UBA11576; genus JABMQF01. The sequence goes on from JAUVBP010000021.1 coordinate 3,054, forward strand.
ATTTCTCAGGCAGGATGATAAACAGCCATCCTGCAGACCTCTCGATACTCAATCCCGACGGGACCCCTAAATATACAGGAGATGATGCTGTCTTTGATGCCATCATCGCAGAAGAGGAAGTTACAAGGACATCGATACATATCGCAAGGAAGAAGGTTGATCAAGGTGAGATACTTGTGTTGTCCAGGCCCCTGAAAGTAGACACTGATGGCATGTCTGAGCTATACAGGACATGTAAATACGTTGACAAGCATACGCAAGAGCTGTTCCTTCAACAGGACTACACTGCAAGGAAGGTCCCAGAGGAAGAGCAGGAGTTCTCGCTTGATGCTTTCTGCAGGATGAGGGCAAGGAAGATCGGTTGGGTAGGGCTCCATCAGGAACTCCAGAAAGAGCGCTGTGACTATCCTGCATATCTTTTTACGATAGAAGAGATCGCCAACGGCAAGTTCAGTCTGGAAGGTGAAGAAGAGAAGCTCAAGACAGTGCTATACGACGGCGAGAGGATGCCATACAGAGGAGTGCGGCTTGATGATCTTAAGAAGACGTGAGGTGTTGAGATGGTTGATAAGATGATATTAGGGATGGGGTCGCCGAGTGACCTGAAGGCATTCGATAAGCGATACACACTTCTGGATGACCTGACGATACAAGGATATCTTGAACAACAAGGGATACGACAGCTTGATCCTCCTCTTCTCGTATCCTGCCACAGGACACCGAAAAGAGTTGTCAGTTACGCACTTCAGTCTGATAATCTTCTTTCCAGACCCAAAGACAGGGCTGTCGCAGTCCTTTATGGAGGACTGGCTTTCGCACTCCCGGGAATTTTCGCATCGGAGACTGCAGCCATACCGGTAATAGGTGTGCCTGCTGCATCATCAAGCATCATCGGAGGGGAATACGACGCGGCACTCTCAGTATACAACCTTCCACCAGGCACTGTAGTCGGAGGCATGCCTCCACACGGAAAAGTCTCGACACTCGAGAAAGCAGTATTCCTTGCAGAGGACCAATTGCGGCTTGAGTCTCCTGAACTCGTCGTGATCGCTGACCCGAAAGAGAAAGCGGCTGCATCAGCAATGGGCATCCTTGATTCTTTTGGCATAAAGTACACGCAGAAGAAGACTATGGGGAAGACTGATGGATATGATCTGTGTGTCCATATAGCTTCAGGCCCCGGAAAGATTGTCCATGCAGCCAACACCAGCCACATAGCATTGCAGCATGTCACTCCAGGACATGACATGAGAGAGATATTCGACGAGATAGGTGATCTTGCGAACAGCCTGTACTTCGGACGTCCTGAAAACGCGGCATTGTTTGCTGTGAGGGCTATGGCGATGTCAGACCCGGACCTTAGGGCCAAGTTAGGGAAATACAGGTCCGATCAGATGGAAAGCGTAGAGAAGAAGTATGGTGCTGAACGCAACATGACCAAAGAGCTCAAGAGGAGGAAGAGAAGATGACTGATGATTTCATGACAGAAGAACAGGCAAGGAGGATTGCAGAAGATAATCTTGACAATGTCCTTGACAGCATAGACACAAGCTGTCTTGCCGACAACGTCACAAGTTACAGCGGCAAGGTGCGCGATAACTTCATCCTCCCGGGTAATGCAGGACGTGCCCTCCTGACTTCAGACAGGGTCAGCGTATTTGACAGTGTTGTCGGCACAGTCCCTTTGAAAGGGCAGGTTCTCGACGAGATAACCCATTGGTGGTTTGACAGGACAAGCGCCCTCGTCCCTAATCATGTTAAAGATAGGCCATCCACTTCAATAACTCTTGCAGAACAGTGCAACGCATTGCCTGTAGAGATGGTGGTGCGCGCATACCTTACAGGAACCTCATCTACATCAATATGGACCGCTTACAAGAATGGTTCAAGAGAGTTCTGCGGAAACCCGATACCGGAAGGTATGGAACAAGACCAACGTCTGCCTTATGTGATGCTGACACCGTCGACAAAGGCACAGCATGGAGATCATGATGAATCAGTAGATGCAGACACTGCTATGAAAGCGCTTCCAGGGACTGAAACAGAACAAGAACAGTTATGGAAAGAGCTGAGGAGCCAGTCAATGGCATTGTTCGGTATGGGCGCAGCCCTTTCTGACGGTATGGGCTTAATCCTTGTGGACACAAAGTACGAGTTCGGCAGGACAGGAGATGGTCGCGTCGTCCTCATAGACGAGATACACACTCCTGATTCATCCAGGTTCTGGGAAAAGGAAGACTACGCAACGAGATTCGCAGAAGGCAGGAGTCCTAAATCATTATCGAAGCAGTTCGTGCGGAACGCGATAATCGGACAGGGATATGATCCAGAGCAGGGCGGAAAAGTGCCGAAGCTCAATGACGAAGGCAGGATTGAATGCGCAACCCGCTACATCCTGCTATGTCAACGCATCACAGGCAAGCCTTTCGTTCCTGACACAAGACCTATTGAAGATAGGGTCTACGCACCGCTTGAGGAGCTGGGCGTACTGAAACGCTGAAAATCATACAACTCGCTGAAGTGAATATTATGACCTACTCCCAAACCTAAATGTCAAACATCATGGGGAGTAGGTCGACCAGAAATTGCCATACCCAACCTTCAGGTCGGGAATAGAGCAATTTCTGAGTATCAGAGGTGTAAGAGAATGGTCACTATATCCGACAAGATTTCAAGGACTTATGCAGAATACAGGTTCATACCGCGGAAGACTCCTGAAGGGCTTTCAAAAGATAAGATAGACCTTACTGCACAGATAACAAAAGACACTGCGGACAGGCAAGGCATACGCCTGAAGCTTCCTGTAGTAAGCGCAGCGATGCAGTCAGTGACTGGACCTGAGATGGCGATCGCACTTGCGCAGCAGGGAGGTCTTGGAGTCTTGTTCTGTTCTCAGACAATAGAGCATGAAGCGATGATGGTCAAGGCGGTGAAGCGTGCCAGAGCAGGCTTTGTCAGTATGGTAGAAGTGGTTCAGAGGAGTGCTCATACCGTGACGATCCGAGATATTATAGAACAGACAGGATATAACGTGATTCCTGTTGTTGAAGGCGATAGATCAGATTACGGGAGGTTTTTCGGCATAATTGAAGGACCTATCCCTCCTGATGTGTCCGATGACACGCCAGCAGAACAGCTCATGCAGCATTTTAACCAAGAGACACTTGAGAAGATAGTTGAAAGAGAAAAAGGCAGCGCGGATGCTCGGGACCTGATAGACATGATCAATGATTACCTACCATATGGCAGCAGCGGAATCTCATTAGATGATGCAAACCTGATCATGAACGAACATAGATTGAAATACCTGCCGATAGTGAACAAAGATAATACACTGAAGTTCATGGTGTTCAAGAAGGACCTGCAGGCACATACCGACTTCCCGAATTCGGTTGTAGGCCCGAACAAGAGATATCGGGTCGGGGCTTCGATAAATACGCATGATTACAAGGACCGCGTCCCTGCTCTTGTTGAAGCAGGCGTAGATGTTCTGTTTATCGATTCTTCTGATGGATTTACAGATTACCAAGATATCTGCATAAACCATATCAAGAAGGAATTCCCTGATACGCCAATAGTGGCAGGGAACATCATCAGTGGAGAGGCATTCGACAATCTCGCAGCACTTGGTGTCGACGGGGTGAAGTTCGGCATGGGCGGCGGTTCTATCTGCATAACCCAGGAACAGAAAGGGACTGGTCGCGGGCAATCGACTGCAGGCCTTGAGATTTCAGAACACAGAGACCGCTTTGCAGACAAGACTGGAGATCACATCCCTATAATAAGTGATGGAGGCCTAGGTCCTGCAAAAGATGTCGCTATGGCTCTTGCTTTCGGCGCTGATGCGGTTATGATGGGGCGTTACTTCGGAGGATGTCATGAATCTCCTCCTCCAATAATAGAGATTGATGGTAAACCGCACAAAGAATACTGGGGTGAAGGTTCTTTGAGGGCAAAAGAATGGTCAGGAAAGCGCTATGGACAGAATGAATTTGATGAAGGTGTCACATCGTTCATACCATACACGGGAAGGGTCGCAGACAACCTGAACGAGACTTTTGCGAAGATATATGCTACAATGACAAGCGTCGGCGCGCACGACATAGCAAGCTTACAGAAAAGGGCATTAGTAGAGCTGATATCTGACGCATCACGGAAAGAGGGCGGAGTGCATGACGTGAAAGAAGTTGGAAAGACAAGCACCACACCATAAAATAAAAGAGCTAAAGGAGGAGATATCATGAAACTTGAACTGAGGGTGACGGCAGAGAAGATTTTCGAAGGGCTGCGAGATATCCCCAGGATCCCTGAACTGGATTTCGTGCCTGCTGATAGGTATACTGTAAGCGGCGAAGAGGAGGTGCTCCACAGGATAATAGCAGACAATGATGTCATAGTAGTGGCAGGCGCATTCTTCGGTGATGAGGGAAAAGGCAAGACCATTGATGCCATCGCAAGGCATCCTGACATACATATGATAATGAGGCCGAACTCAGGGGAGAACGCAGGCCATACTGTGTTCCACAATGGGGTGAAGTATATCTTCCACCTCACCCCTTCAGGCATATTGGTCCCGGGTAAGATAAACGCAATCGGGCCGGAGTGTGTCATGGACCCTGTAAGTTTCATGGGAAAAGAGATTGCTCAACTGGTCGCTAACAGCGTCTCTTATGATGACCTATACGTCGGCAATGTCCATATCGTCACGCCGTATCACAAACTGATGGACTTCCTCATGAAACCGACTAATGCGTCGACCCTCAAAGGTATGTCTCCTGCACATTCTTCTAAAGTATGGAAGACAGGGCTGAGACTCTATGACCTGTTCGGATCGACAGACAATCAGGTGGAGTTCCTCAAGACAGACATGGAATCCTACCTCGCCATGATGGCTTACAGAGGTTGGAGTGATGAAGCGATACTTGAGAGATGCATGGAGATGAATGAAGGAGGGAATAAGAGGATACCTGACCACGTCATTGATTTCCTGAAAGCAGGTGACAAGATAGAGAATCTGCTCCAGCTTTACAGGGAGACAGTTGTCGATAATGACCAGTTCCCAAAAAGGGCAGACACACGGAAGATGGCAAGGGATACACTGGCACAGGGAAAGAAACTCGGTGTTGAGAGTGCACAGTCGTATTGGCTTGCGAACTCCTGTGAAAAGTTCTGGCGTTTCGCTACATCTGCAAGCACAACTGCAAGAGGCACGCTTGATTCTGCCGGCATCGGCAATGATGCCCGCGTTGCTGTGATAAATGTACATAAGCTTCCACCGTCAAGGGTAGGTATCGGTGCGAACCCGGTAGGGCTTGTCCCTCAGGATTATTTCTCTGAGCAAGGCATAGATACTCTTGAGAAAGTGGCAGGTAAGTGCGAGGATGTCAGAGCCATAGAAGAGGCATATTTCAATGCTATAGGGGACAATGGAGTATTGAGTCCTGCCGTCTACACAGACAGGGATGGGACAGAGTATCTGGTGGGTGAAGCACTGGCCATCGCATGGTCCAAGGAATTCGACGAATGTGGAGCGACAACAAAGAAACCACGCGTGCTTGGTATTTTTGACTGCGTAGCACACCACGAGGTCAATTCTGTGCAAGGACCTTACCTTACGAAATCAGCAGTAGACCGGCTTGACGGTTGTGAGAAGGTAGGTGTAGTCATAGCTTATGTGTACTACAATGCTAAAGGGAAAGAGAATGGGCCTAACGCTGATGGTTACAGCAATGGAGACATCATACGGCCCGGTGATGAGATACCTTACGGCGACGCATTGAGGCATTGCCATCCGATAACAAAGGTCCTCGACGGTTGGGATGGCAACCCGATTGCCACCGATAAAAGAAGACCTGATGAGCCACTGCCAAAAGGAGCACAGGATCTTATCGCAACTGTGGAACATTTCACAGGAGCAGAGATGATCTCGATAGGTAATGGACCTGAGACTAAGGATCTCATATACATAAAAAAGATTTAAGAGGCGATACAATATGTCAATAAGAGGAGTTGATGAGATAGATGATCTTGTTCCTGTACGGGTTGTCCTAGCAAGCGTATTTGACAAGTCAGGATTAGATGAATTGATTCCTGGGATGTTGGAACATTGCCCGGGCATGAATATAATATCGACAGGCGGGACGTACAAGAAGCTGCGCGGGATCATCGGTGATGATAGTGGACAGGTGCTCACCAGCATCGATGAGTTCACCGGCGCACCAGAGACAGAAGGCGGGCTTGTGAAGACCCTCTCAAGGGAGAAATCACTAGCACTGCTCACAGAGACACATTGTGAGTCACATCAACGCGACCTTCGGGATGCACAAGTTGCACCTATTGATGTAGTCCTATGCAACCTATACCCGTTCGCAGAGGTTGTGGCAGACCCTGACGTGACACCAGAGACAGCAAGAGGGAACATAGACATCGGCGGTCCTTGCATGCTGAGGGAAGCTGCAAAGAACTTCCTCAGATGCGTCGTGATGACAAATTCCGGCAGGTACCCAGGACTTCTGAAGGAACTAGAGATGAACAACGGCGCAACCAGCCTGAAGTTCAGGTATAATGAGATGAGGGAAGTCTTCAATACAGTTGCAGTATACGACAGGCGAATCGCTGATTATTTCTCAAAACACACCGCTGACGAAGCGATAGCCTGCTACAAGACAGTGCACGAAAGAGGAAAATGAGGTAAAAAAATGTCAGACACTAAATATGATCCAGAAAGACCAAAGAAGATTGTCGACCGTAAGCAATACTCACAGAAGATAGACACCTCAAAGGTTGACAATGCAGGTTTCGACGAGGTCCTCACAGTGAGTGATCTCGTATTCAGTGTGGAAAAAGACCTAAGGTATGGTCAGAACCCTGAACAGGCAGCAGTGAGGTTCATACAGGCAGGTCTCGAAGGCGCTTCATTGATGACAGCACCAGTCATCTATACAGCCAAGAAAGGCCTTTCATTCATCAATTACACTGACGCGAACTCTGCACTCAGGATCTGCGACCTGCTCGGAGACAAAGATACGGCAGTCGTCGTGCCTGTGAAACACTCCACACCGAGCGGTGTCGGGCTTGACTACAGTGGGGACCTGATAAAAGCCTACGAACAGGCATTAAAAGGGGATCAACAATCCATATTCGGATGCTCGATGGCAGTCAACAAGACTGTAGATGAAGATTTCATCAAGGCTCTTGGAGGTCTTCTGATGGAAGTGCTTGTCGCACCTAAGTTCACAGAGCAGGCAATAGAATATGTCAAGGCAAACAAGAAATCATCAAGACTTGTTGAACTGGGTGAAGGACCAATATCCTTCCCAAGACATAACATAGTCGCAGTCAGTGGCGGTTTCCTTATGGAAGAGTTCTACGAGACACGTATAACCTCTCCTGAAAACCTGGAGGCCATAACAGAGACAAAACCCACAGATGACCACATACGCGCAGGACTTGTCGCATGGAAGATTGCTGGACAGGTGAAGTCCAATGCTATAGTCCTCGTATCTCCTGATGGCACAAGCACTTATGGTATTGGGACTGGCCAGATGAGCAGGGTTGATTCAGCAGACATGGCTGTGCGAAAGGCATTGAAGTCCTATGATGGAGGATCCTTGAAGACTCTCGAAGGGGCAGTAGCCGCATCTGATGCGTTCTTCCCTTTCCCTGATGCAGCAGAGAGGCTGGTGATTCCTGAAGAAGGTATCAGAGGAGTCGACGCAATCGTCTACCCGCTAGGGTCAGTGAAAGACAAGGACACGATAGCCATGCTGAATGAGTATGGACGCATCGGTCTCTGCACTCGACCAGAACCAGGCACAGACAAGATAGAACGCGCGTTCTCAGGACACGCATCTTAATTTTTTAATTTATTTTACTTTATTTATTTCTTTGATCCGCTCATTCTCTCAGATAGAAATTGATACGCCGCTCTTTCGGCGCATGCCTGTCTTCCAGGAAATGCGGCGAATGCCT
>JAUVBP010000069.1 GCA_030591125.1 Candidatus Woesearchaeota archaeon
CCGATACCAGGATTTGACGGTTGGAAAGTGTTCGCCGGGCTGTTGAGCGCTTTTGCTTGAATAATCTGGAATTCTTACTAATGTTGTCACATTAGTCATCAGAAAATTAAACTAAACCTTTAAATATCTCTGTGATTGTTTCAGAAACCCGTTATGCAGAAAAATCATAGACATATTTTCGCGGGCGGATATTTCTTCATATCTACTCATCATAATATGTTTCATAATATGTTAAATGTTATAGAGAGGATATAAAAAATGAAAAAAGGCTTCGACAATGAGAAATACCTGAACGAGCAGACTGCTGCCATACTGGAGAGAGTCAAAAAGTTCGACAATAAGCTGTATCTTGAATTTGGCGGAAAACTCATATTCGACTATCATGCCTCGAGAGTCCTTCCAGGATTTGACCCTAATGTCAAGATGATGCTCTTGCAGAAATTGAAGGACAAGGCAGACATCATACTGTGCATCTACGCAGGAGATATAGAGAGGAAAAAGATAAGAGGGGATTTCGGAATAACATATGATTCAGACGCGCTCAAGCTCATAGACGACATCAGAGGATGGGGACTTGACATATTGGCCGTCGTAATAACACGCTTCGAGGACCAGCCGTCTGTCGTGCAGTTCAAGAACAAGCTCGAACGCCGTGACATAAAGGTATACACCCATAGGGCCACAAAAGGTTACCCTTCTGATATAGATCTTATAGTCAGTGATGATGGATACGGCGCTAATCCATACATAGAGACCAAAAAGCCTTTGGTGGTCGTCACAGGACCTGGCCCGGGCAGTGGCAAGCTGGCCACCTGTCTTTCCCAGCTTTATCATGACCACAAGAGAGGAATCAAATCAGGATATGCGAAATTCGAGACATTCCCTATCTGGAGCCTGCCGCTCAAACATCCTGTCAATGTGGCCTACGAGGCAGCCACAGCAGACATAGCAGACTTCAATATGATAGACAACTTCCATCTTGAAGCCTATGGCAAGACTGCGGTCAACTACAACAGAGACATGGAAGTCTTCCCGGTCATACGGAGAATATCAGAGAAGATAATGGGCGAGTCTGTCTATAAGTCACCTACTGACATGGGGGTCAACCGCGCAGGATTCGGAATATTCGATGATGAAGCTGTTAGGGCTGCTGCGAAGCAGGAACTGATAAGGAGATGCTTTCGATATTCATGCGAGTACGCCATGGGTCTTGAAGATAAGGAAACAGTGCAGAGGGCTAAACTTATCATGAGTGAGCTCAATGTCAAACTTGCAGATAGGACTGTTGTTGAGCCAGCAAGACGGGCAGCGGTCGATGCGCAGAAGAACAAGAAGGGACATGAAGGGGTCTTCTGCGGAGCTGCCATAGAGCTGAAAGACGGTACGATAGTCCAGGGGAAGAATTCCCCACTCATGCACGCAGCATCAAGCCTTGTACTGAACGCTACAAAACACCTTGCAGACATACCTGATAACATATACCTATTGCTCCCGAATGTAATAAAATCCATAACTGACCTGAAGAAGAATGTCTTCAACAAGAATGCTGCGAGCCTGAACCTTGAAGAGACATTGATTGCACTGAGCATATGCGCAACGACGAACCCTGCAGCACAGCTGGCGATGGAGAAACTGAAAGAGCTTCAGGGATGTGAGGTGCACATGACCCATATACCGACACCGGGAGACGAGTCAGGCTTCAGGAGACTCGGTGTCAACCTTACAGCTGACCCGACATTTTCCAGCAAAGATCTCTTTTTAACTTGATCGCTCAGTTGTCAGAAGACAGGAGGCTTGTTGAATCCGGTAGATCCGGAACCGTCCGAAACCCTCTTTAAATACGACAAGTCCCTATGAATACTGATCGTGAATTGTGGAGTCAAAAGCCTAAAAGTCTCAAAGGGCTTTTAACTACCGGTTCAGCCTCTCAGTCTATATCATCAGTTAGAAACATTTATTAATAACTGCTTTCTCCCAGCAGGTATGTCTAGACGTGAAAGAAGGCTTCTGAGAAGGCAAGGAAAGAAATATAGGCCTGATGAGACGCTTGAAACGAAACCAGGGCAAGCTGCTGTAACTCACCATGAGCATAAAGAGTCACATAAAAAGCGCAAGGTAAACAAGTTCTTATACTTATATGAGCATTACTATAAGAGATCCATGTGGTTCACAGTAATTCTTCTTGTCTTATCTATAATAATCATAGGAGTAAACATTGCTGTGACTGGCGAGTTGATCCCAAGAGGAGTCACCCTCAAAGGTGGAGTGACTATAACCGTCCCGTATGAATATACTGTAGACATCGATGAGCTCCAAGATGCATTGCGATCAGAATTCCAGCAATCAAGCATACATGTAAGATCGATGAAACAGGCAGGGAGAAGTCTCGGATTCATAGTGGATGCATCTGATGTAGATGGGGATGTGCTTCTTGATCAGATACGGGCAGAAGTAGGAGCTATAGATGATTTCAGTATCGAGACAATGGGATCCTCGCTCGGACAGGCATTCTTCAAGCAGACGCTTCTTGCGATACTCATTGCATTTGTCCTTATGTCATTTGTGGTATTCATCGCATTCAAGACATTCATACCTTCATTCGCAGTGATATTATCCGCGGTATCAGATATACTCATGACAGTAGCCGTAATAGACCTCCTACGTATCCGTGTCGAAACGGCAGGAATCGCGGCACTTCTCATGTTGATAGGTTACTCAGTCGATACGGATGTCCTCATGACTACCCGCGTCCTTAAGAGGGATGAAGGGACTGTATTTGACAGGATAATGGGTGCAATGAAGACAGGACTCACAATGACATTCACATCCATAGCAGCCATACTGGTATCACTCATATTTACACAATCAGAGACATTACGACAGATCATGCTCATATTGCTCATCGGCCTCATTTTCGATATACTGAACACCTGGATCCAGAATGCAGGGATACTCAGGATGTATATGGAGTACAGATCAAAGAAACGTGCATCAGCTACACTTGCTGATTATAATGATCCGGTCAACGGCCCGGTAAAGGATTCTGCTGTCGATGCAGACTTTGAGGAACAATGAATCACAAACTCAAACAGCTGTTGAAGAGCGTAAGGATAATAATCTTAGCAGTATTTGTAGTACTATCCATAGTGGCGATACACCCCGAAATGGGTGCAGAAGGAGCAGCCATCCGAAGTGTCATCAGGAATAGTTCAGCAAGCCTGGGAGGCATCGAGAGTCCTCCGCCGACAGCACCACCAATGTCACGGGAAGTGATACTTGCCGTGAATAATGAACCTGTCAGGTCTGTCCAGGATTACGAGGAGCTTGTCGCTGACCTTAAGCCTAACAGGACTGTCCAGATCAAGACCACCAAGGGGTTCTATCAGCTGCAGACAATACCTATCGTGGAAGTCACTTATCTTGATGAGTGGTATAACGAGACCCGTGAAGAGGTATTCACTCTCAATAAGACATTCAAGCACAAGAATGGCACAAAAGTCGTGCGAGAAGTGAATGAGTCAAGGAATGTCACAGTCCCTGTACAGAAGACACTTTCAGAAGTGGTCGGCACTGAAGGCCTTGGGCTGAGTGTCTACGAGGCACCTACGACAAACATAAGGAAAGGCCTCGATCTCCAGGGCGGGACAAGGGTACTGCTTCAGCCTGAAACAAAGCTTTCTTCGGAAGATATGGACGTGGTACTCTCCAACCTCAAGGAAAGGCTGAATGTCTTCGGACTCAGTGATGTCCTGGTAAGGGAAGCATCAGACCTTGAAGGTGCACAGTATGTCCTTATAGAGATTGCTGGCGCGAATCAGGAAGAGGTGCGTGATCTTATAGCCCGACAAGGAAAGTTCGAGGCGAAGGTCGGGAACGGGACTGCATTCAAAGGAGGGAATGACATAACCTATGTGTGCAGGAGTGCGGACTGCTCAGGGATAGACCCTCAGAGAGGATGCGCCCAAGCTGCAGCGAACCAATGGTCATGTTCATTCAGGTTCTCAATATCGCTTTCACCAAAGGCAGCACGAGCGCATGCAAACCTTACAAAGGACCTTGAAGTCATAATTGATGACAGTGGTAATGAGTACCTGAGCGAGAAGATATATCTGTATCTTGATGATGTGCTGGTCGATGAGCTCAATATAGGATCAGATCTTAAAGGGAAAGTCGCTACAGACATAAGCATATCAGGTAGCGGCGCAGGTGTTACAAGACAAGACGCTACGTTCGATGCACTCAATAACATGAAGCGTCTGCAGACGATATTGGTGACAGGTTCACTGCCAGTGAAGATGATAGTACAGAAGACAGATGCGGTCTCGCCGGTGTTGGGTGAAGATTTTGTCAAGAACGCATTCATCATGGCAATCGCAGCCCTTCTTGCAGTATCCTTGGTGGTGTTTATCAGGTATAGGAAAGCAAGCGTCGCTGTCCCGATGCTGTTCACGATGGTCTCTGAAGTCACGATAATATTCGGCGTGGCTTCGCTCATCCAATGGAATATAGACATGGCAGCAATCGCAGGAATAATTGTTGCAGTAGGGACAGGAGTGGATGATCAGATTGTCATCGCAGATGAGACCCTGCGCGGAGAGTCACAGAAGTTCGGATGGAAAGAGAGGATAAAACGCGCATTCTTCGTGATAATGGTCGCGTATTTCACAGGAATCGCTGCGATGGTCCCATTGTTATTCGCAGGCGCAGGACTCCTCAAAGGATTCGCACTTACGACAATACTAGGAATATCAATCGGTGTCTTTATCACTAGGCCCGCATTCGCAGCCATGATTGAGGTCTTCATCAAGAAATGATGCTGCTTGATAATACTCAGAAATTGTCATACCCCAACTTTCAGGTCGGGGAGTAGGTCATATCAAGCTCAATCTTATTTTTTGAATAGGTGATAGATGACATGGGGCATACAAAACCTTGGGCAATAGCTCTAGTAGCGTTCTGTACATTATTGACTGCTTGTGGGCAGTTGTTCTTCAAGATGGGATTGAATGTCCTTGTCCCTACTTTTTTGGGAATCATAACAAATTATCATCTTCTGCTAGGCCTGTTCATGTATGGTGTGGGTGCAGTACTTCTGGTGATAGCGTTGAAGTATGGAGAGCTTTCAGTCCTGTATCCTATCGTCGCTCTCAGTTTCGTATGGGTCCTCATGCTTTCCGCATCTTTTCTCAATGAACCTGTAGGGATCCTGCGTAGTGTTGGGGTGGCCAGCATATTGCTTGGTGTTTCAGCCATAGGAAGAGGAAGCAGACATGGAGGGGCGCTCAAGCTGAGGTAAAAATGGCGACAAAACTCTGGGCTGTAGGACTTGTAATATTTGCGACATTCATAGGAGCGTTTGGTGCATTATTCTTCAAGTTAGGTGCTGATAAGCTTCACAGGCAGTTCAAGTCGATCATCACCAACACGCGATTGTTCATAGGTATTGTTTTATATGGCATCTCAACAATATTCTTCCTTGCAGGACTCAAGGGCGGTGAGCTTTCTGTCCTTTATCCTCTTGCTTCATTGAGCTATGCCTGGACAGTGCTTCTTTCGATAAAGATCCTGGGCGAGAAGATGAACTCCTGGAAATGGTCCGGAATAGCGCTGATACTCTTAGGTGTAGTCTTTATAGGTCTTGGTGCCTGATATCAAAGATCTACAATATCACTGCCTTCTGAAGAAAAATTTCAGAACAGCTTCAGCCCTGATTCATCAAGCTTGAGAAATCGTTCCCACTTACCATCAACGTGCTGTTGTACATCAGCTATGTCTTCTTTAGAGAGATGCTTGAACCTTCCCTGGCGCATCAGATATTCCTCTACTGGCATTTTCTGTGCAGGTTTCCTGTTGAGCTTGAATATGCCTCCCTCAATCTCATAGAGCGGGTGTGTATTTGTCTTGAATGCAAGCTTTGCCATCTCTATTGTCTGATCAGTAGGGTGTTTCCATCCTGTCGGGCAGGGAGCAAAGACCTGTATGTATGAAGGTCCATTAAATGCGAATGATTTCTTGAGCTTGTTGGCCAGATCCTGAGGAAACGCGACGTTGGCAGTGGCTACATACGCACCATGTGCGGCAATTATGAACGGGAGCGGTTTCTCAAATTCTGTCTTGCCATGGATCTTTTCCCTCCAGGGGTCGTCGTAGTGTTCGCGTATTTGGGTGTCGCACCGCTCCGTTGGATCCCTGTATTCATGTACGCTCCATTGTCATAACAGACATAGGTCATCTTGTGTCCACGCTCAAGCATACCGCTGATAGCGCCGAATCCTATGTCAAATGTACTGCCATCACCACCAAGAACGACGACATTAGTCTTATCTCTGAGGCCCTGTTTCACCAGCGCACGTTCGACTCCAGAAGCGACAGCTGAAGCGTTCTCAAACGCTGCGTGTATCCAGGGAACCTGCCATGAGGTCCGGGGATATGGTGTGGTGAAAACTTCCATACAACCTGTATTGCTACAGATTA
>JAUVBP010000024.1 GCA_030591125.1 Candidatus Woesearchaeota archaeon
AAATCAAAAACATCAAAATACTTTGCAGGTCGAGTACCTGCCTGTCCTTGGTAGTTGGATCTAATGGATCTGCCGTAGACCTTATCTGGGTTGTCTGTCCTGAAAAGATGCACCTGACTTATAGGCATATTATTATCCAAAACCATGTCTGATATTTCATCAGATCGCACTTCGAATACCAGGTCACCTTCAAACCCATTATCTATGAACCCTGCGAAATGAAGAGGTCCCGTTATACCTATATGTGAATGTGCAGCGAGTTCGGCGTTAAGATGCTCAGGTATCTTCAACACCTCATTCGAGGCTATCAGGTAATGTTCGCCACGACTGATAGATATCTTCCCGTTGTCAGACTTCATTGGCTCAAAGAAATCTTCTGCTTTGTAAGCCCCCTTCTTTCTCATGTCTATCGGTTCAGGATTATGCCTTGCTCTCAGTCCTACAATGCCTCTAGTGTCTCTTCCTGAAATGTCCAGATGAAGTTGAAGACCATCCGTGGTCACTACAGGATCAGATGGGACCAGTTGACCATCCTTTTGTTTATCATACAGTAGCGGGTTAGCATCGAATTCTTTCAAAATGTCCTCGGGTGAAAGCTTACATTCATATCCTGTGAAGAACCTCAGTTGATTTAGGGTGAGCTCTGGTCCGCATATCATGTTGAAAGCCAATGGTTGAAGAAGGAGCCACATATCGAGAGGACTCCCTTCTTTATACCCTGCAAGAATCTCATCAAAACAGGGATTGTAATCGGTTAATAGTCGGGTATTCAAGAACACACGACCACTGCTGCTCTTGGGTGATGACTTTACATATCGTACAGCATCAAGTATCACTTTCTCTTCCAGATGCACTAGATAAGTGAAGCCCTTCTTGAACTCTGCACCGTCTGAAATATCAAACTTTCTTCTTTGCCTATTCGGCAGTTGTAGAAGTGTCCGGTAGATCTGTTCGTTTTTACTAGGGCGAAAGACGCCTTTTACTTCAGTATCTAGGACGAATGCTTCTCCGCTCAATGTTGGCTCAAAAGAAGATGGCTGTATCCTTGACTCATCCAGTTCGGATACTAATTTTCCAGAATTGATCATCTCTCTAATCTGTTGAGAGACCAAGCATGCACCTATTTTATTATCGATGGACATGTCTGTAGAAGTTGTAGCAGCGTTTAAATTCGTTTCTGTGTTTAAATACTGTTTAAAACTGCTTTAAAAGAACGTTATAAGTTTATCACGTGACTTCGCGCCAGCCTTTATTTCACATCTTTTTCCTGTCTGCCTCTTCAAGAACTTGAGGAGTTCAGTGTTTGCCTTGTCTTTGTCAGGGACGGCGGCGACTGCAATCCTGAGGGCTTGCTTGTTATCGTCCCAGCCGATGATTTGGGTCTTTGGAGCGTTAGGTTTGACTACGACTTTGAGTATGTTGTTTTTCAAGTAATCTGAAATATTCATCTTTCAGCATCCTGCTCAGCAGCGCAGGCACGCGCTCGCTGTCGATTAATTGACCGCTTCTCTCTGCTGAACTGCGATATTCTGTTTATGTCTTAACTGTCAGCTCGCTAGGCGGAGCCTGCGCTGCTGTTGTGGAATTATTAGGGAATTAATATTCAGTCATAATCCCGCCAAGTCTTCTTGCACTTCGTACATCTAAGGAACTTAGTCATCGCTTCATCAGCAGAACGGGTCTGGACAAGCCAGTAGTATGCACCAATATTGCCACACTTCGGACATTCTTCTTTTGCTATTGGCAGCGTCTCAAAATCCTGTTCTACCACTTCAATCTCTGCAGTCTCCTTGACCTTTTCCTTCAGGGAACCTGCACCGCTTCCATCGCTTGTATATCCGCATGAGCAGTGTAGGATGACCTTATCATCCTCTTTCTTTGGCCTCAATATCGATTTGCATTTTGGACAGAATTGTATCATGTTGAACTCCTCCTGAACTACAGTACTCCTATAAGCTGCATGAGCCTGACAAAACCTATCTTTATGTAACCTACCCAAGGTATCCTTACTATTGCCTTCCCGATGTAACTCTGTTCCCTTATGCCGGTCTCGAATGAGAATACAGTAGGGTTATTATCTCCTTTCGTGGTGAACAGGTAACCGTCTTCAGCATTGTCGATGCTGATTATCCTGTGTATTATCGGGTCAGGCCTTCCTGCACTGAATACTATGACATCCCCTATGTTCAACATTGAAGGATCTGTCCTGCGCAGGATCATGATGTCACCCTTATTGAAACCGTTGCTGAACCTGAATTCCTGGAATCTCTCTTTTGTGTAACCAAGATCAAAATAGAACCTTCCCTGGGTGCAGTCATATCTCTGCTCACAGCTCGCTTTCTGTTGCCACCAGTGATCAAAACCTCCATCATGTTCCATAGAGCTCGATACTACTGCAACAATAGGGTGTGATGTTGCAAGGAGAAGGCCTAATACGGGGTAGACAACAAACTTTATCAGCACAAACGCCAGTATGACATTCACGAACCAGCTGGCCCAGCTGTCATCCTCCCAGATGAAGTACCATGCCTGTTTCCAGGTCTTCTTTGCCTTTTTCCAGCTCATCCTGATTATTTCGCTGGAAAGTTTTAATAAGGTTTCGGTTACCATGAACTGCATGAGATTCTGCCCCAAATGCGGAAAGAAGGGTATCCAAGGAGATTTCTGCAGCGAATGCGCCAGTAAAGAGCTTGACCTGGGGTTCAAGGACATTGTGATAAAGAAATGCATCAGCTGTGACAGGTTCATGCTGCGCAATAGCTGGAAAGAGTTCAGGAATCCTGATAAAGGCATAATACATGCTGCAACTATCAAGATAAAGAATCCTCGGAAGGTGATGCTGGACATAACACCAAAATACAAGGAGTTCAAGAACAAGCCCGGTGCAAAGCAGGACATCACGCTTGAGATATCTGCAGAGGGTCAGGACTTCATCATACCTGCCACCATAGATTTCACTTATTGCGATAAGTGCTCAAAAGCAGGAACTGATTACTTTGAGGGCATCCTCCAATTACGTGATGCGACTCCTGATCTTGTGGCTTTTGTTGAGAAAGATATCATGGTAAATGAAAGGGAAGGTGCGCATGTCATAAAACTGAGCGGAAAAGGCGGCAATCTTGATTTCAAGATGACCTCTACAAAGTATATGCTCGCATTAGGGAAGAGGCTCAAGCCAAAGTTCAATGGCGAGCTCACAGTCACATCGAAACTGTTCAGCCGAAACAAGCAGACAAGCAAGGAAGTCCATAGGACGAATGTGCTATTCAGGATGCGGACATATAAAGTGGGCGACATTGTCGAGAGTCGCGGGCGTAAGGTCAAGATAAAGACGTTAGGGAAGAAGGTTTCTGGTGTTGATATGGAGACTGGGAAGAAAGTGTTTGTGTAATTCTGTCTTCGGATCGTAATCATTGTTGGATTGAAAATATTCTAATAGAGGACTGATTTGCCTATTGCGTTCAGAGATTTGGTTTGAAGAGGGCCTTTTGAGATAAATTAATAAGAAAGAATGATTAATATCCTAATATGAAAGAACCAATAGAAATACGAGCACATCATTTTCTCTGTATTCCAAGATTTTATCGCGGAGGATATAATCAGACTTTTGCAGATAATATGAAAGAAATGTGCCAGTATATTCGACATCATCCTCTTGCCAAAATAAGAGTAATTGTTGCTAAACCCGATGTTCTATGCTTGAAATGTCCTCATTGGCATAAAGATCGGTGTGTACAATCCAAAGAGATAGGCCAATGGGTCGTGATGCAAGACAAGAAAGTGGCTAAATATTTAGGATTAAAACCAAGGTCAATCCATATAGCAAGAGATGTTTTCAATTTATCAATGGAAAAAGTAAATAATGAGACAATAGAATCAGTCTGTAAGGATTGCATATTTCTCGAGAACTGCGTAAAAGTTGGAGTAAATAACTCGTTTAGAAAAGACCTGAACAATTGACCTCATTCGTTCGGTATTGACGTTCTTTTTGAAGACGGGCATTTTTTAGAGGAAGTATTCTTTACTAAACTCCCAGAGCCTAATCAATCAAATAGAAAAAGAAAAGGTAATAAAAAATTAATTCTCTTCTGCTCTCTGTTCAGCCACATCCGCCGCCGTCAGAAGCAGGTGCAGGATTGTCATCTGCAAGAGCCGCTAACTTGGCTG
Organism: Candidatus Woesearchaeota archaeon; assembly: GCA_030591125.1. Classification (GTDB taxonomy): domain Archaea; phylum Nanobdellota; class Nanobdellia; order Woesearchaeales; family UBA11576; genus JABMQF01. Next base: position 4,168 of record JAUVBP010000024.1, read on the forward strand.
GGCTGCACCCATCAGGAGCTGTAGTGAATGCTGGGCATAAGGCCTGAGCATATCCTGCAGCGTTCCTTGGTCCTGAGTAAGCAACACCTTCAACAAACACTGTGGGTGATCCACTCACTCCAAGAGCCTTGTTCAATGCAAGCTCTTCTGCCAATATGTCTTCCCATTCGTCAGCTTCACAGTCCTTGATCTTCTTGACATCAAGTCCCAGACCCTTTGCGACAGGTTCCCAGCAGGTATCTGCATCATTTGAGTTACACTTCTTGTTCATCTCAAGGACAAACCTGAAGTATGCATCGATGCCGAGGTGCTTGTCTACACATAGCTCGCGCAGACCCTGGTTAAGCTCCTGAACGCCATGCATGGAACAGTACTGGTCCTCGTCATCCAGGCAGAACTGAGGTCCTCCTCCTCTGTAGTTGGAATATATCACATAATGAGGGTTGAACTCTGCCTTTCCCTTGAGCAGCTGGTATGCTGGTTCAATCGCTTCCTCTGCCATATTCCCATATGGGCAATAGCTCATGACATAGAAATCTATCTGCGGCCTGTTGTCACCTTTATTGACGCCAGTCAGCTTCGCTATCTCTTCCCGCTTTTTCTCATCAAGGATGTGTGTAGCTCCGCTGGCCTCGTCTATTATGACAAAACTGTCTCCTACTGTCCGGAATGCTTTAGGTATATTGGGGTTGTTCTGCCAGGCATAGGTCTTGTCAACATCCCCTGTCAAGACAAATGCAGGTGCTTTCTCCAGGCTCAGCTCTTTCACTAATCTGGCGCCTTCTACACTTGATGCGTCAACTTCTTTGACATCCAGGTTCAGGAAGACCTGACCTAGCACTGTCGCCAGCTGTGATGCATCGCAATTGAGGCAGTCCTTACTGTTTACGATTGTCAGTTTGATCTCTGCATCATCCTTGTAGATGCATACTGCGTCATCTTTTCCAGGATTCTCGCAGATGCCTACTTTTCCGGGCTGTTCGGTACACTCAAAATCACTTGCACATACAGGCATGCTTGCACAGATGGGGTGTTCTCCTAATCCTTGGCATATTGTCCTCTTGAATGAATCAGCATCCCTCTGGCCCTGGTATATTTTTCCGTCAATGTATATTGTCGGGCTGCCTTGTGCGTTCACTGCCATGCTCTTGCTGATCGATCCAGATAGAAGCCTGTTTCCTTCAGCACCTTCATAACATCCGGTTATCTCTGTTGCATCTGCACCGATCTTTTCGGCGCATTTCTCTACAGACCCTCTAAGATCCCTGAAATCCTTGTTTTGACACACGACAAAATCTATGAGCCCTTCAGGATAATGTTCCTGGACACAGAGTTGGATCTTATTCCCTTCTACTTCAGGAGGTCCGTGGAGGCTCTGGAATTTTCCATCAACTTCGCCTGCTATGAATTCCAGCCTGAAATCTATGTTGGTACCGAGTTCTTTCATGACCGGTTCAATGGCATCCTCTACCTGAGTTCCGTAGGGGCATTGACTCATCACATAGAATGTGACAGGAACAGATCCGTATCTTTCCGCATCTTCAACCTCGATAGGTCTTGACATGGATCGGGAGAGAATCACGATAATGATTATCATCACTATGCCTCCAATCACGTACTTAGTATAGTCTGTCTTCTTTTTTCTCTTTCTGTGCACAGGACCATGTGTCTTGTGCTGCTTTTCATGCGTATGCTTTGCGCCATGATGATGGCTGGCTGTATGTGATGTCTTCTTATGATCTTTCATATTGTACCCCTCTATATAAGCAGATTTTCAGTCAACACATAAGTGTTTTTTTAAATCTTTCTAAATATTCAACTCTGTTTTAAATGCGTCTTTTTCAGAATCAGGGTGCGGTGAATTGAATGCCTGCGATCATGTTCTTTATACCCCACCATAGAAGAAGTATTGCGAGTGTGAGCAGGACGTAATTCCAGATGTCTTTCAGGTCAAACTTCAGATACCATTTCAGGAATTCTTTGATCTTTCCCAATCTTACCTCTTTTTCTGTTTCTTGAGCTTCATCTCTTTCGGATGATGCATTGTCTCGTCTTTGATCCTGACTTTCTTTGAACGGAGCAGCCGTTTCAGGAATGACTCTCCTTTCTTCAGCTTGCTCTCTTCTTTGTCTAATTCAGGGAGCCTGGAAAGTTCCTTGTCCTTCTGTTTCAGATGATCAATATCTTGCTTATCAGGTCGTACCATCTTTTTCCCTCAATGAGTATCATATCATCAACCATATATCCTGGATTCATAGCATAGGCAGTTTCCCTGTCACTTTATCTATGATATCTTCAGAATCAGGGCCTATCCCCACACAGGTCTTTGTCCCGGGAGCTATGCAGGTCTTACCTGCATCAGTTATGACTGCGGCTATAAGCTTCTCTGTCTTGGCCTTGTTCACATAACTGAGCATTGTCTTCTCATCCGGAACCTTAAGTACAATCTTTTTCTGACCTTCAGAACGCCAGTCATCCACTTTTGATCCTGATGACTTCAGTGTTGCCTCGACAGCTGCATGAGCTACCTGCGCTGCTAACTTACCTTTAGGCAATTTCAGGTCCTGCCTTACCAGAATGACAAGCTTCATATCCATCGATAAACAACCTCTTATACAACAATTCCACTGGTGTGTTCACCTATGGTGTTGATACCTGGTGGAATTGTGGAGTCAAGAATCACCCGATAGGGGACTATAATGTTCATGCCATCGGCGGTTCTTGACTACCTCTTTAAAAACTAAGCAGGCTTTTAAACGTTTGGTTTTTTGGGATGTACTTCGGCGTGTTCAGCGATTGCATCTCCTTTATAGCTTCAATATGTCCGATACCTATCTTGCCCACGTATAGGTCATTGATGGATCCACCTTCTGCGAGATACTTCTTGACCTTGAGGTACCCTTCTATGTAGACAAAGTCTTTTGGACAGCCTCCGGGCTTTGATGTATCTGCGATTCCGCGTTTGACCCGGGTGGTTATCCTGAATGCTGTCGATGGTGTGAAGAATTGAATAAGGTATTGATATATCTCTGAGAAGCTCTTGGTAATTGCCATCTGTACGGCAATCGCTCGAGCAGCGTAGTTCTTTATGTTCTCATTATTGAGCAGGCCGAACCGCTCTTCATTTACCACTGCAAGCCCCTCTTCTGTAGCAAGATAATCAGGGAAACCATGGAAGAACATCATGAATGGTTGTTCTCTTCCGTTCTCTGCGCGCAGGACATGCGTGCCTATCTCGTGTATGACTAGACGTCGGATGAAATTATCTGAGAACCTGAAGTTCTCCTTCACAAAGATCATCTTCTTCGATACCAATACTGCGGCGCTCGCGCTCATGTTCTTGGTGTCAACAGTATAATCAAATCCGTAATGATTCACTTCCGCCTGTATCATATGTTTCGCTTTTACCGAGTCTATGGTCTTTGGTTCTTTCTCACACTCAAGAGTGAGAAGGTTTGCGGAATGATCAAGCACTTTCTTTGAAGGAGTCCCGTATACCTTCCGGGAGAATACTGTGAATTTCTTTGAGCCTCTATTATTTAGCATTTCGCACTTGTCTATGAAAAGGTTGCGTTTCTTGTTGAGCAGCTCACCGAAAGCAGAATCATGTTCGTTGATAGAGTGGAGCTGGGCCTGCACTGTGTCGTAATTGAATTTAGGCTCTGGGTAGATGAAATAAGGGTCATAATCAGGGTCTTCCAGCACCTTGCGCTTTTCAGACTCGTTGTTTATGGGATTTATATCGAAAAAGCTGACTGGATTGATCACTCGCTGTAGATTGACATCTATGTTCTTTAGTCTGAAAAAATCCGCCATCGTCCCTGAAATTATCCGTATTACTCCCTATATAAACCTTGTTGTTTTATTCTCCTCGAGAGTAGGGACAAAAGTTTAAATAGCGTATAAATAGGTTTCAGAGCATGATAACTGTATATCATAGACCTAATAATCATGTGGTAGAGGGCAAGATAGAAAACCTGAAGTCCCGTAAGACTGTATGGGTTGATTGCTATAACCCTTCAAGGGCAGAACTTGATGAGATATCTAAACTTGTAGGCATCCCTAAGTCAGAGTTCCGTGAGCACCTTCTTGGTTATGAGCGGCCTACAACACTTGAGACTGAGGATTATTCCCTGATTGTCTTTGGAGCACCCATAATGAAGGGACATATCTCCAGAGTCTCCTCTGTCGCGTTCTTCATGTGCAAGAACCAGAACGTGGTCACGCTGAGGACTGCAGAGATCAGTGCCTTATCCCGCTTCAAGCAAGAGATGTTGGACAAGAATCCCCGTTACCTTGATTCTCCAACTAAAGTATTACAGCTGATGCTTGAACATATAATCGACAGCTATTTTGAGCACATGGAGATATTCCAGGAGCATGCTGACAGGATAGAGACGATAGTCTTCAAGGATCCCCGCAAAGAGTCTGTTGAAGAGACATTCAAGATACGGAAATCAGTCCTCCTTTTCCAGAAGGCGCTTATCGCCAATAGGGAGGCAATCTTCTCAATAGAGAAGAAGAATCTTTCAAGGCTTGCAAAAAAAGATCTCTTTGGTTTCAGAGACATACGGGAAGATGTGATGCAGCTCATAGATTCAGGAGATACCATGCGGAGCCTGCTTGCAGGTGTGCTTGACATATATACTTCTGCAGTATCCAATCAGATGAATGAAGTGATGAAGAAGCTCACGGTGGTCGCGTCATATGTTTTGATACCGACATTGATCGCCAGTATATATGGCATGAACTTCAAGAACATGCCAGAACTTTCCTGGAAGCTGGGGTATCCTTTCTCGTTGCTCGTGATGGCAGTCTCTATAATCTCTGTGTGGTTATATTTCAGGAAGTCTAAGATGATATGAGTGGTCATCCTATGCAGGTTTATTGTTGAATCTGAAGCTCGTCCAGATGTTCCTGTTCTAATCCTGACGCCACCATTTTTTAATTTTCATGTCTCATGGAGTTTTTTTTGCGTTGCGTGACCACCCCACGAGCGGGCCAATAGTCGTCGATGACGTCGCCGGCATCGACGTCGAACCTAACGTTGTCGCCGACGACGCCCAACACCACAGGCCGCTCAATGTCATTGTCGGGTTTGTTGTTGATATGCCACAGATAAGGCTTCTTGCCTTCTTTGCCAATCCATTCGTACACCTCTTCAACAAGGGCCAAATCATCAGTTCCTAGTATTGCGTTTATCACATTATCAAAGCCACAACTATCATTTACGTAGTCATTCTGACCTACAAAACTTCCTTTCACTGTTCTTGCATTCTTGCTCTTCCAATCGTGAGTTACAACATCCTTTCCATTCTTTGCGTACTTTGCTCTGGTGCTTGTCATCATCCAGCTGTTTGTGAAGTCTTTTTGGAAAACTTCTCTGACAGTTTGCACTAAGTCCTGCTGTTCGCTATCAGGATGATCTTGATTATTGTAAAGTGCGGCGATTGTAGCGTGATACAAAGGAGCACTAGGCAATTTAAACTCTGTCTTTTTTGTAATTTTAACCCAATCTGCTTGATTATTATTCTGTCCGCCGTCGAACAGTTCTTTGCTCCAATCGACAGTGTAAATCCCGTAGTGGTATTCAAGATTATGAAAACTATACCTGTCATCCAATTCCTCAATATGGAACTTTCCTTCAAGATCCTTCTTTCGCTTCGTAGCACTCGCTTTCAGCTTATCAATAATAGGACTTTGCTCTTCCTCAACTTCTGGTTTTGGAGTACCAAATAGCGCTCTGTAGTAATCATCCACAGTCCGTATCTCAGGGATCTTAAGTTTCATTTTCTATGTATGTCGTCCAGGATTATCGTTCCTATGTCGTCTGATTGACCAACAGGTATGACTTTTACTTTTCCTTCATAGTACGCTTCTCCTGATATCTCAACAGCACATGAAGCCACTGGTTCTCTAAAACTGAGGTTTTTTTATAAAATTATCGTAAAAAAGGCAAAGTATATAAATAAGTTGTGCTTCTAGGGCATTATGCCTACCTCATATGATGTATTTGCCAAGATCATCGAGAAAGCCCCTTGCAGGATAAAAAACCTGGGTTTCAAGGGTTCTGTCTACAGTCATGTCACAAAATTAAAGGCAGCTGGCTGGATCCAGAAAAAGAATAATACATTGATCCCTATAAAGAATAAAGAAACAGGACTCATCTTTCATATCATAAAATATTGTCTGAATCATGGATTGGATTACAACATTCTTTTCAAAGAAAGTATGAAACTCATACTTAAGCACCTGCCCAAGTCCTTGCCTGACTTAAGACCTGAGCCATTGAAGGACAGGAAGGAAGTGTATGATATTCTCAGATATCTTGAAGATAATCAATTCATCCTGAAATATTCGAAGAGACCTGCACAAGGAAGGATGCTCAAACACCAGATGTTTGATAGCGTATTATCATTATATGATCTGAAGACCGAACTAAATGCTATTAAGATAGTAGACTTCCTGCCCAGGATATTAAAGATTAAGACAGAACCGATAAACCCTTTTGACAGGAAGATCTTCTCTTTCCTGGCAGGCTCTGCCCAGCTTGAAGGCAGCA
>JAUVBP010000211.1 GCA_030591125.1 Candidatus Woesearchaeota archaeon
AGAGCATGCGAAGAAGATACGTGATGATATATCCTCGAACTCACATGAGATAGATGATATGACCAAGAAGATGCATGCGGCAAGGAAGGAGCTGGAGGAGATGGAGAAGGAGTTCCTCCATGATGTCGCGCTCTTGGGAAAAGGTGACCTTGAGAAGCTTGGTGTCTACAAGGAAGGGAAGTATCTTCTGGCGAAGTTCAATAAGTTTTTCTCTCAGACCAGAGAGGTAGAGGAGCTGATACATCAGGCAGAGCGGGAAGAGGTGGAGCTCAGTGATAAGTTCACTAAGCTGAGCAAGAGAGCGGCAGCATTCAGCGTCATACGTTCTGTCCCGGAAGTGCGGAAGCAGATATCTGCCCTGCAGGATAGTCTCGCTGAGATAGAGTCAAAGAAGGGAGTGCTGGCAACGAAGCTGAAGAAACTGCGAAATCTTATGAGGTCTGCGACAAAGTGAGATCATGGAATTATTGGGTGCAGTGAGTCAATCATGATATTGAGGTCTTAAGATGGCAAGAAAGAATGTGAAACGCATCAAGATGCAACATGGGACGCACAGTACGAAAAGCCGTCCTAAACGACGTATAGCATCAGGAAAGAGGACGGTAGGAACAGCGGCGAGAGCATCGGGTACAGGAGCATCTTCATCCCATGAGGGGAAGGTCATTGACAGTTATAAGTTCATGTCCCTGAACATCCCTGTACAGGTCACTGTCGCAAAGACAAGAGCTGATTACGTGCCGGTATATTCCCTGGATGTGGCTGCGATAAGCAAGACCACAAAGATCATACTGGAGCGTATACGTGAAGAGCTCATCAAGGCGGTGAACCTGGGCATAGTGGATATACGGGATGCTAAACGACGTGATGCCATAGACACCAAGTTCGCTGATACGATACTGAAACTCATAACAAGGTATTTCCCTGATGCTTCGAAAGATGAGAAGCAGTTCATGACTACGTATCTGATACAGAGGAGCCTTGGGATGGGTACTCTTGAGATCCTGAATGATGACCCTAATCTCGAGGAGATCGTGATCAACAGTGCTGACGATCCTGTCTGGGTATATCATAAGAAACATGGTTGGCTCAAGACCAATGTCCATCTCAAGAATGAGGAGCAGACAAAGCACTACGCAGTGACCATAGGGAGGAAAGTAGGCAGACAGCTCAGCGTCCTTGAGCCATTGCTTGACGCACACCTTGCAGAGGGAGACAGGGTCAACGCCACCTTGTATCCTATCTCCACAGGAGGTAACACGATAACCATCAGGCGTTTCTCAAGGGATCCCTGGACCATAACACATCTTCTTGAATTCAATACCATGAGCACACAGGCAGCGGCGATGGTATGGATGGGCATCCAGTACGAGCTGAGCGCGATAATAGCCGGAGGCACCGCTTCGGGTAAGACTGCCACGCTTAACGTTCTTGCAAATTTTTTCCCGCCAAACCAGAGGATAATATCCATAGAGGACACCAGGGAGCTTCACCTTCCTAAGTTCCTCCATTGGGTACCTCTATCTACGAGGCTCCCTAATGTTGAAGGTAAAGGAGAGATCTCGATGAGTGACCTTCTTGTGAACTCACTGAGGATGAGGCCTGATAGGATACTGGTGGGAGAGGTGCGACGTCAGAGGGAGGCTGAGACTCTTTTCGAGGCAATCCACACAGGCCATTCGTGTTACGCAACTTTCCACGCAAATGATGCGCACGAGACGATCAACAGGTTCACGAATCCTCCTATCGATGTGCCTAAGACCATGATGCCTGCCATCTCGATGATAATAATCCAGTTCAGGAACAGGAGGACAGGCATGAGAAGGACATTCCAGGTCGCAGAGATACTGCCTGACGCAAGCCCCAATGTCCTGTTGCAGTACGACCCTAAGCGGGATGTCCTGACCAAGAAGAACAAGTCACGTTCATTGTACAGTACACTTCAACTGTTCACCGGAAGCACGCCGAATGAGATAAACCGTGAGCTCGCTGAGAAAGAGCTGGTCCTGAAGTACTGTGTCAAACAGCAGGTGAAGAGCATAAATGCTGTGGGGAGTCTCATGGCTGAGTACTACACCAATAAGGATAGCTTGATGAAGTCTGTGAGGGCAAACAAGAAGTTCTTGAGCTCATCAATGCCTGAAGTTGCTAAAAAGCCTAAGTCCCCCGAAGCAGGAGCAGTACCTGATAAGGATAAGAAAGAATAGAGGTATCCGATGCGCATAAGCATGATCTATAGGAAGATTGCAGCTAAGATCCCTGAGCTAGGCGTCAAGCTGAAGCAGGCAGGGATGATCGAGAGTGAGGAGATGTTTGTGAAGAAGACACTCTTCTCATCATTCTACCTCACTACGGGAATAGTGCTGGCAGGTGCCATGCTCCTGTCAAAGATAGAGACCAATCTGGGTTTTATTTTTTTGGCGTTCCCTGTCCTGTTCATGTTGATGTTCGCTTATTTCATAAAGTTCCCGGATGTCAAGATACTCAGGATACAGAAAGAGATAGAGCGGGAGATAGTCTTCGCAGGACGGTTCCTCATAGTTGAGCTTGAGTCAGGCATACCTGTATATGACTCTTTCAAGCACGTGGCTGACAATTATGAGTTTGTCGGCAAGTACTTCAGGAATATCGTTGAGGATATCGATCTTGGGACGCCTATTGATGAGGCCATCAACAGGTCGATAGAGATGGTCCCATCACAGAGTTTCAGGAGGATAATGTGGCAGATA
>JAUVBP010000007.1 GCA_030591125.1 Candidatus Woesearchaeota archaeon
ACTGTCCCTCTTTCAATGTCGCCTGTGAAAAGGTAACAGTCCCTGCTCGCACTGTTGTAGAATGCCCAGACGCAACGATCTATCTCCCACATGTGCATGCTGCTGGATTCACCATCCAGGCTTATGATGCCTTTCTCTATCATGCCCCCTATTGCATTGTAGAGATTCGTCCTTATCCTCACCTCTGCCCCTATGTCCAGCACGTTACTGACCACGCGCTCAAGATTGACGGACTGACTGCATCTATCGGCAGGGGTCATTTCATATCAACCCATTCCCCTTCATTCTTGCGCACCCTATCAGGAGTGCCATCAGCATCCTCGTCAAGCAGCTCGAGGAAATCTTCACCATCCGGAGAGTATAGCCAACTCCTGATGACATCAGGAGTCCCATCGCCTTCACGATCAAAAGATTCTGACTTCAGGTCGCCATTCTCATAATAGCTCCACCACCATGCCATCTCAGGTCTCCCATCAGCATCCTCGTCATGGGCGCGGAAGGTCAAGTTGCTGTCTTTGTTGTAGTTCCAGAGATAGACTCGGTTCGCGTCAGAATCACCTGAGTCATCCCACAGTTCTTTGGTGCGGTTGCCTCTCTCGTCATATTCCATCACGCACTGCGCATCTGCCTTGCCGTCTGTGTCGTGGTCCCACACCTGATGCATGAGCGCTTCTCCTTTGAACTGCTTGTAGATTATCCCTACCGATTCATCTGCAGGGTCTATCAGCTCAATAATATAGTCTGTCATGCCATCACCATCTGTATCATAGATACCTGGTGCGTAGCTCTTGCCATGCGCGCAGGAGAATGCGAGCGCAGCTATGCCTACAAGTGCAGGCTTACGTAAAGAACGTACTACTCTCTCTATACCTTTAGCGAGATAATTCATGTTTACACCTCATCAAATAATGATATATAGATCAGAATCGCATTAAATAGGTTTGGTCGGAAAAATCACCAGAAACGAAAATATCACTCCTCCTGCCAGGCAGCATCCTCTATCCTCCTGAGCAGAAGGTCGAACTCATTCCTGCACTTTGCCAGATGATCCTCACAAGATTGAGGCGTACCGCCGCTGCCATACTGGAACGTGTCGACTTCTCCATCGCAGCCCAGATCAGACAGTCCCAGGAAACCCTGAGCATATGCTTCGTGGTGTGCTGCGCATACTGGCGTACCTTTTGGAGACCCTTTCAAGTAGGTCACAGGCCGCTTGTCAAGATAACCTGCGCAAGCCCTGAATGACCCTCTCTGAGAGCACTCAGGTCCAGAATTGGCAGAATAATGCCTTCTTCCAGCTGTAGCACAGGCCAGGCCTGCAGAAAGTGCTGTCAGGAGCAGTAATTTGCCTATCTTCTTGGTTAAAGCCATATTCTCTCAAACACCCCATATCTCCTTATACGTAAATATGTCAGGATTTGTTATAAATGCTTTGAGGAAGAAATTACGAAATGTGCAGGTCTCAGTCGCTTTAAAAGCACACACAGAATAATTATAAACTGATCCATACTACAAAAACACATGGGAGATACTGTCAGTCTGTTAGAGAAAGAGCTAGCAAAGGCACCGATACATGTGCCTGGAAGTCCTTTCTGGGAAGTGTTCAAAAGGTTTGGAAGAGATGAAGCGATAGCCATGGCAATCAATGTCGCAGGCACAGCAGGACTAGAACAAGCAGTGAATCGCGAACTCATCACCCTCAGTACACAATCAAAAGATATTGCGCTAGCGGTAGCAGGACCTATCGTTGAAAAATTCGGTTTTTTCCCTGCACACTTCAAGGAAGCCTGGGATGTCTACAAGACAACGCCAGTAAAAGAACGAGAGGACCTATCGCACTACTTCGGCAGTGCAGTCAAAGGAGGATCGGTCAGTCTGGCAGAAGATGTCCTTGTCCATGATCCATTATACATCGGAATGATGTACATCGGACTACAACTATATCCTGAGACACCTGCCTGGCTCATCGCAACCACAAGCTTTATCGCGGCAGTGTTTGGAGTTGCAGGACTGGAAGTGGGTGTGACAGAAGCAAGGTATAAACTTCTCAAGAGGAGATTCAAGAACCTTGGATTCGGAAATGAAAGATATCTGGAATCACGATTCTTTGTCAGCGCAGAGAGGCATCCGGAAGAATTGCTCAATCTCATGTCAAGAGAATTCAATCTCCCCGACAGAGCAGTCGGAGAATACCACGACAGATATCATGATACAACCCTTAAACATTATTCAGGAAGAGTGCCTAAACTGAGGCTCAGGAACAGGAAGATCAAAGAAGAAGACAGGGAAGTAAATTCTGCACAGATAGTATACACCCGCACATCAGAGATCGCTTGCGGCGAGGCCAGCCAGTTCAGATACTTCCCACAGAAGAAAGATAAGTTCTACTTCCCATTAGGTGATGACATGCCTTCATGCATCGAAGAGATCGATGATGAGCGAGTGAGGAACTACCTCACAAAGATCGCTGAAGGGCCTTCAGGAGACGTATCCTTCGAAAGGTCCATAGCACGGAACGAAACAGGACTTTTCGTGTCCACTGACAGAGTGTCCCTGAAGAATCACAGACCGTTCTACGTCTTTGAACTCAAGACGAGAAATGATGCAGATCTCCTGAAAGAAGGTATGCGATATGTCATGCGAGAATTCCCTGTACTACAGATAACACATAGTAAAGGAGATATTGTGCGCATGAATGGGAAGAATAGTTAAAAACAATTCTCAGAAAGATGGTTGAGGTAACGGTTCTATCTCAGGGAGTAATGCATGTATGCGATCAGGCAGAGAGTCATCTACATTCTTCTTCCGGGTGAACTTATCTTTTGTGATGCGAGATATGAACGCCAGGGTCCCATCATAAGAATGACGCATAACAAGGCGGTATACCCAGTCTTGTTCTTTCAACACACTACTTTCAAGAAGTTCACAATAATTTTCATAGGCAGGATATAAAGACGGCTCATCTATCCAATGAGCTAAGATTGAAGCAGACCCATCATGGACTTCCACAGCATCAGTAACTAACTTACCATCAAGCTCTAGCGCATCAATGCCCACATTGTATATCAGTATACGCGCATAGTATGCCCCTGTCGTAAATGGGTGATGTTTGAACCAGGGAGGTCTGAGAGCGTCTCTAGAAAGTTCATAGTCCGCAACATCATCTGCAAGGTACAGTTCAGTTCCAAAGTAATCAGATATGTCCGTAAGAAGAGGATGGAAATTCCCCTCCCTTTTTATTTGTGTGAGGTTCAGCACATCACTTCACCGTCACACTCTTCGCCAGGTTGCGGGGCTTATCAGGGTCACAGTTCTTCTCTAATGCTGTGTAGTAGGACATAAGTTGTATCGGGATTATGTTCGCTATAGGGGATGCTATTCCCAGGTCAGGGACAGGTATCCAGAAGTCGAATATATCATTGTCTTCAGGAGCGATGCCGATTATGTAGCCGCCACGGCTCCGGATCTCAAGTGCGTTTATTAGTATCTCGGTCTTGACAGCATCATTCGCTACGAGAGCTATGCAGGGAGTTCCGTTCTGGATCAATGCTATCGGTCCGTGCTTCAGCTCTCCGCCGGCAAAACCTTCTGCATGTATGTAAGGCACTTCCTGCATCTTGATCGCACCTTCCAGAGCCATAGGATAGTTCTGTGACCTGCCGATGATGTACATCGACTCATAGCCTGCGACTTTCTTCGACAGGAACTGTATCTCATCCAGGTAATTCTCGTCAAGCATCACATCGATGCTTGATGCCACACGGGAGAGCACGCGCTTACCTTCCTCAAATCTTCCGGCGCAGGCGTAGGCGAGCAAGGCAAGTATGGCCATCTGTGCAGTAGTCGCTTTAGTAGAGCAGACCGCCTTCTCAGGACCTGAATTGCAGAGTATGTACTCATCGCTCATGCGCATCATGGTGGAACCCATGACATTCACTATCGACACTATCTTGCAGCCTTTCTTCTTCGCCACTTCAATCGCCTCAAGGGTGTCAGCAGTCTCGCCGGACTGGGATATGCATATGAGAAGTGTCTCAGGTGTAAGGAAATCATGATAGTTAGGGAACTCAGAACCGACAACATCATTCACGTGCTTCTTTGCTATGGTCGAGAACATGTAACTGGATACCATCCCTACTTTTCCTGCAGTGCCGCATCCGATGAAAAACGTGCCTTTTGCCTTGTTTATCATATCAGCTACCTTGAGTATCTTTGCATCACTGTGGGACACTGCCTCTTTGATTGTATGACGCTGTTCAAGTATCTCCTTGATCATGTAATGCGGGTGGCCATCCAACCCTGCCTGCTCTACACTCCAGCTGATAGGCTTTGATTGTCTTGATATATCAGTGCCCTCAAAATCTGTGAACGTAAGATCTGATGCCAGCCTGGCGACATCACCATCCTCCATGAATATGACCTCATTTGTGTGGTCCAGGAATGCAGGTATGTCTGATGCAACATAATACCCATCATCAGCGACACCTATGACAAGAGGTGAACCTTTCTTTGCAGCGACAACCTCATCATACTCAGAAGACATCGCGACAATAGCGAAACGTCCCTCTAATCTCTTGAGTGCCATGCGCACTGCGCCCTGAAGATCCATCCCTGCCTTGTAATTATCTTCAATGAGATGAGCGACAATCTCAGTATCAGTATCAGAAGTGAACGTGTGATGCGCCAGCTCTTTCCTCAAGGACTGGAAATTCTCTATTATCCCATTATGCACGACGGAGATCATACCTGTGCAACAGGTGTGAGGGTGCGCATTGTCCTGGGTGACCGGACCATTCGTGGCCCAACGGGTGTGACCCATCGCTATGCTTCCTTTCGGCAGAGAATCAGAATCATGGAAGTCAGATATCTTTCCTACCTTCTTTGTTATCACAAGGGACTTTGCCTTCTTGATAGAGATGCCCCATGAATCATATCCTCTGTACTCGAGCTTCTTCAATCCATCGATGACTATGTCAGGAGCATTCTTCTGTCCGACATAGCCTATTATCCCGCACATCTCAATCACATGATATCCTTATCAACTACCTGTCCTGGCAGGGTCGTCTTCCCCGGCCAGATCTTCCTTCCAGGATAGGTCATCGTGCCTATCCCAAGAGCGACATCGTCTCCGATGAAAGCGCCGAGCTTGCGTCGTCCACTGTCTACCTTTGCACCTTTTATGAGAGTCATGTTGTTCTTACCATCATGACGGTAATCTGCAGTGACTGTCCCTGCACCCACATTAGTCCTCTCACCAATGACAGAATGTCCGAGATAGCACGAATGCTTTGCAGTCGCACCTTTCATCAGGACCGAATCTATGATCTCTGCGCGGGTGCGTACACCGTCGAGAAGTATAGTATCTTTCCTCAGGTAAGCATGAGGCCCAACTTCACAGTCCGCACCGATGTAGACAGGACCTTCAATATAAGTCCCTGCGCGGACGATGGTGTTCTTGCCTATGATGACTGTGCCTTTAATGGTGACACCGTCTTCTATCGTGGCAGTCTTATCTATGCTTGAGGTCTCTATCTGGCGGAGCATCGCGACATTCGCCTCAAGATAGTTCCAGGGATACCCTATAGGCAACCAAAATCCCTGGATAAGCTCATACTCAAGCTTACCTTGCTTTGCAAGAGCTGTGGCATAATCTGTCAGCTCATATTCACCACGGACAGTCTTCTCCAGCTCTATGCGGAAGATATCAGTATCGAATACAAACCCCCCACTATTCGCATAATCGCTTATGTGCGTGTCAGGTTTCTCGACGATCCTCTTGACCTTACCATCCTCTATCATGACTGCACCGAAAGGAGTCACATCATCTACTTTCCTTACAAGCATGGCATAATCATGCTCAACAACAGCAGCAAGGTCCCTCCTTGAGTATAGGTCATCACCATAAAGGACTATGAACTTCTCTTTCAGGAACTGGCGTGCAGTCATCAATGCATGGCCTGTGCCGAGCTGCTCTTTCTGCTCTGCATAGAGCAGCTTCAGTCCCTTATAGGAAGCGCCGAAACGCTCTATGATCATGTCCTTCTTGAAGCCGACGATAATTATCACTTCATCGACAAGACCCTCAAGCTGGTCAAGGTTATGTTCAAGTATCGTCCTGTCAAGCACCTCAAGCAGAGGCTTGGGCCTGTTGACTGTCAAAGGGTATGTCCTTGTGGACTTCCCTGCTGCCATTATGACTGCCTGCATATCATTCACCTATCTCTTCATCTATCTTTTTTACTATCTTATCGGCGAGGATGCCTATCTGGTTCTCATCCTTGCCTTCAAGCATGACGCGGCACTTGTTCTCAGTACCTGAGTACCTGACCAGGACACGGCCATCATTGCCGAGTGTGGTCTCTACCTCTTTTATGATCGCCTGAACTTCAGGCAGGTCTTCTAAAGGACGTTTCTCTTTCACCATCAGGTTCTTCAGGACCTGCGGGTAAGAGGTCATGCACCTGGCGAGCTCTGACAATGGCTTCTTTGAAGTCTTCATCAATGCGAGCACCTGCAATGCTGAAAGTGTGCCATCACCAGTAGTGGAACGGCTGAAGAATATTATATGGCCTGACTGTTCACCGCCGAGCATCGCGTCACGCCTGCGCATCTCGTCCACGACATGACGGTCTCCGACCTTTGTGCGGATGACATCTATACCTGCCTTCTTCATGGCCATGTCAAACCCTATGTTGGCCATGACGGTCGTTATGACTGTGTCGTCCTTGAGCTTTCCTCTACGCTTCATGTCGATCGCACACATCGCTATTATGTGATCACCATCAACATCCGCCCCTTTCTCATCCACCATGATGACGCGGTCTGCGTCTCCGTCCAATGCTATGCCTATGTCTGCCTTATGGCCGAGTACTGCTGCCTTGATTACATCAGGATGCAACGATCCGCAGGCCTCATTGATGTTTGTCCCATCAGGACTGTTGTTGAGCACAATGACTTTCGCTCCAAGCTCACGGAATATCGGAGGTGCAACTTTGTATGCAGCACCATTTGCACAGTCAAGCACTATCTTGAGGCCATCAAGCGACATGTTCTTGATGGAATTCTTTGTGTATTCGATGTAACGGCCTGCAGCATCATCTATCCTGTAGGCTTTTCCGACATTGATGCCATTTATATCGCTGGTGTCGATTTCAGATTCCATGAGAGACTCTATCTCTTCTTCAACATCATCAGGAAGCTTGAAACCATGGCTGTCAAAGAACTTGATACCATTATCACACGCAGGATTGTGGGATGCTGAGATCACTATGCCGAAATCTGCAGCAAAGCTCTTGGTAAGGTGCGAGATTGCAGGTGTAGGCATCGGACCTACAAGATGGACATCTACACCCATAGAACATAGACCTGAAGTCAAGGCGTACTCAAACATGTAACCTGATCTTCTTGTGTCTTTGCCTATGACTGCCTTGATGCGCTCATCGGGTCTGGCCCGCTTCTTGAACACTATAGCGACTGCCTGGCCAAGTCTCAATGCCATATCTGCAGTCATTGGAGCAGTGTTTGCTGTGCCCCGTATGCCGTCTGTACCGAATAGCTTTCTCATGTGAATCATCTCTGTAGTCATCTAAACAGTGAGAAACACCTGTTTGAGCGTGTATTCCCCCCTTTTATCATCATTTAAGGAAGTATCTTATAGAAAAATTTTTATATATAAAGGTTATTAAAAGATTTTTAATAGTGGTAAAAAATAGTTTATAATGGTGATATATTGAAACTGGTTGAACAGAGAAGACAGAAGACGTATGCATTGGATGTCAAGGAAGTGGGTATCGGAAGATTGGGTAGTGTGAAGTCCAGGCTTGCGCAGAAGATCATACAGTCGATTGTTGAGAAAGCCAAGTATCCCAAGCAGATAGCGAAAGAACTCAAGGAGAATGAGCAGAAGATATACTACCACATACGGAACCTGGAGAAGGCAGGTGTGGTGAAGGTTGTTCGACAGGAGACAGTGCATGGTACGCTTGCAAAGTTCTATCTGGTATCCTCGCCTGCGCTAGTCGTCAAGTTCAAAGAGCTCGTACCATCACAAGAGATATCACCCACAGATGAGGATGTGGCACGTTTTCTTTCTCCTTTTATCGTCGATGGAAAGATGGACGCGCGCATCATAGTAGGGAGTCCTGATCCTCACGGGCCGGAGAAAGCACGGTCACGGGATGGGTATTATGGCATGGACCTGGCATTATTTTTTGGGACGTTTTTGAACCATGTGCCTGAGATAAACGTGCGGCTGGATACAGAGACCACTGATGCAGATCTTCGGGAGAATATAATCGTGATTGGCGGGCCGATAGTGAATAGCGTGGCAGGTAAGCTGAACAAGCATCTGCCGATACATTTCGCACCAGACAAGAACATCTATTCCACAATATCAAAGACATCATACTCAAGCGATGAGACGGGTATAATCGTGAAGATAAAGAACCCGTTCAATCCAGAGAAAGCAGTGCTGGTTGTTGCAGGGAAGCGTTTTTCTGGTACGCGTGCCGCTATCACTGCGTTCCTGAAGGGGTTCAAGCAGATATATTCTGGGAATCGGCTGAGGCCAGGAGTGAAGGCTAAGGTAGTAGAAGGGCTGGATCTTGATTCTGATGGGGTTGTTGATGCAGTGGAGTTCCGGGAATAAGCATTGTGTCACCACACCTTATAGAACTCCTTGTACTTGTAATTATAAGGAGAATATGAGAACTCGTGCTCATCCTCAAGGGTGATTGTAGCCTTACCACCATACTTCTCAGCTATTATCTCCTGTATACTGCTACGATTCGAATGAATTGCAGTATCAACAGGTATCAGAATATTTGTGTACTTGAGCTTTTTTGCTATAATCCTGCAAAACTGGATTATTTTTTCATACACCTGTACGGGAGATACTGAGTTAAGCACTGGCGAAGCAGGTTGAATCGACAAGATAAGATACTTTTTTCCGTCTTCTTCCACTGTCCTGAGTATTGCCCCGCCATTTGCATCATGATCCTCATCAAAGATTATCAACTGCCAAAAATCAGTTTGCCCCCATAGCTTTTCGTCAGGAGCAACACATATGCCCATGTTATACATCGCTAAACAGTGTGGCTTACGCTTTGATAATACAAAATAATATGTCTTTCCAACACCTTTAGCAGCTTTCTTGAACTCATACTTAGTTATCTCATCTTGCATCTTGGAGTAATCTTCCCCGATAATAGCCTTGAATATCTTAGCGATCAACCCTTTCTCTATCACATTCGGCGTCTGTTCAGATAACCAATCACCAAAATCACCAGGATCAATATCCAACAATACCGCAGCGTCTTTGATATGATATCCATTCTTTCGCAGGATCCTGCCTAATACCTCCTGCTTCTTATCAGCATCAATATCTGACACCAGAACATTCTGGATGTGCTTAACCAGACCTGCTTTGTCCTGCCCCCTTCCAAGAATCCTTGCCTGGTATCCTGCGAACATCATAGGATCTTTCATAAGAGAATATTTCAGAATAGCATGTATAAGATCGTTCACCATCCGGTCTCCCACAAACTCCTTATACTTGATAAGAGTCCCATGATTATTCGAGAATGAAGGAAGGCTTTCACCTTGGTTGAAAGAATACTGATATACCCAATGTATAAAATGGTTGACTTTCTGAGATATATTATCCTCGACATATGTGTGCAACATCTCAAAACCAAGTGCTGCGATGTCAAAATCTTTCTTGGACTTAACCTTATCTGCAACCTCAACTATAGCTACCCACGCTTTTGTGTCTACAGGAGAGTCCGAATCTTTCAGCACGAAATCTCCTCTTGATAGCTTAACTTTGAATGGTCTTTGGAACCTCTTAGGGACATCTGATTCCCGGTCACCTCTGTTCTTGTAAGTCTTTATGTAATTATCCTTCGGTACGGTAACGTCATGGCATGCAAAGACAAAATATAGAGTAGCAAAGAAGATTTCCTCAGCATATTCCTTCCGAAAAACTCCAGAATATATATCCTCCTTTATTTCTTTGAGATCCTTGAAAAGCTCTGCTATCTTTGCGTCCCTCTCATCACCCTCATTCTCAAGGAAAATCTGCTTAAACATAGGATATAGATCGACTATGAAAGCAGGCGCTGACCTCAAGAAACTCTTAAGTATCTCAGCTTCCTTGCTGATTGGCACTGCAATAAGCTCTTTCTCGATTCCCTTGACGAGAATGTCATCCATTATAACTGAAGCTTTCGTAGAATATTTTGTAGCGATATATGTCAACAGCATAAGATCCTCTTTGTCCTTAACACCGTCCTGCTTATATATCTCACCGAGAGAATGCAAGACCAGCCCCAGGCCCACCTTCTGAGTCTTAGCAGCAGGAAGTACAAACAGTCTGAAGAAATCAATGCCAAAAACCTCAAAATATCTATAAATTTCTCTGAATTTATAGTATATGGATTTTTCATTACCCCTAATATGGTCTGACAGCTCAACCATATAATTGACTGCTTGATTGAATTCATCTACTGAATTTATACCCCTGATTGCTGAACAGAATAAGTAAGCAAAATGTCCGAACTCTTGGCAATTCTCTGCAAGACGCACCATCCCATCAACAACAACTGTCCAGTTATCTTGAGTGATTAGCTTCTTTAATTCAGAAAGATTCGATTCAAACATCTGCAGCTGATTGTCAGGTGCTGCATTTACAAGACGAATAAACCCATCAACTATCATAGGCCAGTTTTTCTTGTTCAAGAAATCTTTCACCAATGGAAACCCACCATTGAATAGATGATGGCTTCCCTCACCTGCAGATTTAGAGATACGACCTATTCCCTCTATAAAAAATGGCCAATCATCCTTACTGATAGTGCCAGTTTTTATCTGCTTGGATAGAACCAGAACCCCATTCTTGATCAGGAAATAAGTACCATAACCTGCAGATTTTGCAAAATCCACCAGTTCCGGCCACATATCATCTGTCAGAAGATCTTCCATCTCAGGAAAAAGCCGAGTGAAAACATCAGCAGCACACTGTTTACTGTAAACAACAAAATCAACTATGTGCGGCCAAGTATTTGGATTTATATGCTTCCGTATCGCAGGAATACCTTTTATCAGAAGGTCGGGCCCATTCGCCTTAGATGAAATCACCATCTTGACCATATCATGCCAGGTCTCATCAGTTATCAGATCACGTAACCCTGGCAGACCTTTTGCTATAATATCATGTGCTTCCCTCCCAGATACGCGAAGCATATCCATCAGGTCTTTCCAAGTATTTTCATTGATTAACCAATCCAGATCTGCGAGATCATTCCCCCATTTCACATAGGCATACTGAAATAGCCTACCGAGTTCAATCACATCAGAAGGATGCTCAATAAGAAAATTTCCTAGCTCAGAGTGAGTATCGAACGGAAACTTCTTTTCCGATAATATCTCTATTGCCCTCAGACACTCCTCTGATTCCTTCCCTCCTGCGAATGCCTTGATCAGATGCATGTCAAGCTCATTGAATCCTTCATCACGCAGTTCTTTCTCAAACTCCGGAGTCTTCAAGAACACATTAAGATCATCTAAGAATATCTTATCAGTTATCTTCTGCTCAACATACCCCTTGATAAATCCATACCTCTTCAGCACCTCCTGTTTTTCATGGCTGAAGTACCCTATGAACGAAGATTTCCTCATATCACAGATAAGGGCCCATTCTCTTTAAAAACGTTGTGATAGAGTTGAACTGTCTGTAGAAGCACATCCCATAATCAAACCTAAAGAAAATAAACTCGACATATTACTAAGCACACAAATTTGGTAGGAACCATAAAGAAGAAAAGCTTTTTAAACTAATCCCCAGACCCAAGGAATACTAACTATATAGGGGGCAGCGCAGACCTTTGGTCTGCTGGTCTCCAAAAACAAGTTTTTGGAGGAGATAAAATGGCAGGATTTGATCCAGCACTTGATCAGGAATTATATTCTGAAGAGACAGAGTTGAACAACTTCAATTTCAAGGTATCTGTCATGTCCTACAATGATGGACAGCCAAAGATGCAGATCTCAAGGAAAAGGAAGCTGCAGAGCGGAGAGACATCATTCGCAAAGCTCGGTAGATTGACACTTGAGGAGATTGATTGCATATTTCCATTGATCGAGAAAGTCAAGAAACACATGGAAGATAACAAGCCTCCTGAAGCAGAAGAAGCACCTGCTGAAGAAGAATCTGAGAAATCAGAATAATTTTTTCCCTATCATGCCAATCACAAACCCAAAGACTGAAGGACTGGAATTTAAGCCTAAGTTTGTGAAAAGGTATTCTGTACTTACTGACATAGACAAGTTCAAAGAGTATTCTTTCTATTATCTTCGGAAATCCATACGAGTGAATACTCTGAAGATAGATATTGATGCACTTGTTGAACGGGTGTCTAAAGAGTGGAAATTAGTTCCTGTACCCTGGTGCAAAGAAGGTTTCTGGATAGAGCACCGCGGTATCGGTGAAGCGAAACGACGTGATGTAGGGAACATGATTGAGCACGTCCTTGGTTATGTGTATGTGCAGGAAGCTGCGTCGATGATTCCTCCTTTAGTTCTGGATCCGCAGCCGGGGGAGAGAGTGCTTGATATGTGTGCTGCTCCAGGTTCGAAGACAACGCAGATAGCGCAGTACATGGAGAACAAAGGAGTTCTTGTGGGGAATGATGTGATGGGCGTGCGGCTGGCAGCATTAGGTGTGAATCTGCAACGGTGCGGTGTGAGCAATGTGATCATGACGCGCATGCAGGGGCATCGGTTCAAAGGTATTGAGTTTGATCGCGTATTAGTTGATGCTCCATGTTCAGGGACAGGGACTATCCGTAAGTCACTGAAGACCATCGACATGTGGAATCCTGGTCTGGCTTCGCATCTTGCAAAGACGCAGAGGGGACTTGTTCGGACTGCTTTTTCTTTGTTGAAGAAAGGCGGGACGATGGTGTATAGTACTTGTACATTGGAGCCTGAAGAAGATGAAGGTATTGTTGATTATATACTGAGAGAGTTCCCTGATGCATCTGTTGAAGAGATAGAGCTGGATATTGAAAGAAGCGAATGTGTGACATCATTTGAAGGTAAGACTTATTCTGACGAAGTAAAGAAGTGTCTTAGGATATGGCCTCAGGACAATGATACTGAGGGGTTCTTTGTGGCCAAAATTAAAAAGGCAGAGTAGGGCAATCTTTATAAATCACTGATTTTCTCTTATTTGTTATCAAACACACAGTCCCATAGTGTAGAGGCCAATCATCTTTGGTTCTGGGCCAAAGGACCCCGGTTCGAATCCGGGTGGGACTATCTTATCACCAAATATTTATCTGGGGGAGGACTATCTTCAAAGAAGTCCTTTGCGGTCCATATGAAAATAACAATACTAGACATCTCATCGAAGAATCCTGGATGCACCAATAAGGACGTCAACGGTGGCTTCGGTACAAGGACAACCATAGGTAATTCTCTCAGGGCAAAACTGCTTGAACACGCAAAGAGCTCAGGAGTAAAGCTTCCAGTATTGATATATGGATATTCTGCAGCGATACTGAGGAAGAACGGGCATAAGGTAGTGTTCAAGAAAGATGTAATACCCATGAACACTGACCTCATCATAATCAACACATCGATGGTCGACTACAAGAACGAGATACGCTTCGCAAAGAGGATCAAAGAGAGGAGCAATGCAAAAGTCGGTTTCATAGGGGCGTTCTGCTCTGCAAAACCAGGAATGTTCACAGACGCTGCGGACTTCGTGATTGTAGGCGAGCCTGAATCAGTGCTCCAGAAGCTGACTGATAAGT
>JAUVBP010000132.1 GCA_030591125.1 Candidatus Woesearchaeota archaeon
AGTTCGAACCAGATGGTGACAAGGTGCTTGTCTCCGCAACATCACAGGAGCTCAAGAAGATGGGCTGGAACGCGCATACAGCCAACCTTCCAAGCGCATATCTCACAGGACTCCTATTGGGTGTGAAGGCAAAGAAGGCAAAGCTCGGAAAGGTAGTGCTTGACCTCGGTCTCCAATCACCTATCAGAGGCGGAAGGATATTCGCAGCACTTAAAGGAGCAGTCGATGCGGGAATGCAGCTGAACTGTGGCGAAGAGGCCCTGCCGAGCGATGAAAGGGTATCAGGAAAGCACATCGCAGACTATGCAGCAAAGCTCAAGAAAGATGACAAGCAGAGATATGATAAGCAGTTCTCAAGATACGTGAAGGTAGGAATGAATCCTGAAGAGATGGGCAAGCTGTTTGACGCAACAAAACAGAAGATACTCAATTCATGATCAAACATAATCAATATGCATATCACAAATATGTGGACAATCAATGATCAAAATGGCCAAAGAAGAAGAAAAGCAACTCGAGAAAACTGCTGATAAGGATAAGGTAGCACCTGTTGCTGCAGGCACCGAAGCAAAGAGCACTGAAGCAAAAGCACCTGCTGAAGATGTCCCTGATGAAGCAGTAGTAGAGGAAGAGAGCAAGCACATAATTGAACCGATCATAGAAGAAGCAGCTCCACCTAAGCTGTCATTCGACGTAGATGAGTGGAAGCCAAAGACAGAACTTGGTAAAAAGGTCAAGTCAGGACAGATAACGAACATAGATGATGTACTCGACAGCGACAATAAGATCATGGAGCCAGAGATTGTCGAGATACTCCTGCCGATCATCGAATCTGAACTCCTATTGATCGGGCAGTCAAAAGGAAAGTTCGGCGGAGGACAGAGACGGGTCTTCCGGCAGACACAGAAGAAGACAAAAGAAGGGAACAAGCCAAGTTTTGCGACCTGCGCAGTGGTGGGTGACCGGAACGGCCATGTGGGCGTAGGGAACGGAAAGTCCCGCGAGACAGTCCCTGCAAGAGAGAAAGCAGTCCGGAGAGCGAAACTCAACATAATCAAGATCAGGAGAGGATGTGGTTCATGGCAGTGCAACTGCAAGGAGCATCACTCAATACCCTTTGCTGTAGAAGGTAAATGCGGATCAGTCAAGGTAAAGCTCATGCCTGCACCTAAGGGAACAGGACTCTGCGCTGCAAGTGAGGTAGCCAAGATACTCAGCCTGGCAGGTGTAGAAGATGTCTGGTCAACCACATCCGGCAAGACGACATCACGGATAAACCTGACTAGTGCCGTCATGAAGGCCCTGAAAAATCTCATGGCCATGAAGGTCCAGAGCAAATACAAGGAACCGCTCAACATATCTGATTAAAAACCTGATCAAAACTCAAAAATGACAGAAGACGAGAACCCGGAAAATGCGAAGCCAGTACTGAAGGCAGAGCCTAAGGTAGAGCCTAAGGTAGAGCCTAAGGTAGAGCCTAAGGTAGAGCCTAAGGTAGAGCCTAAGGTAGAGCCTAATGTAGAGCCTGCCAAGCAGACACCTGTAAAAGCACCTACCAAAGTATCATCAGGCAAGCTGGCAGTAGTGCTCGTACGGAATACCACAAGGGCGAGCGGCGCAATACGTGACACGCTCACGATGCTCAAGCTCGGCAGGAAATTCACCTGCAATGTTGTCCAGGACAATCCAGGCATGAAGGGCATGCTCAATAAGGTCAAGGACTTCGTGGCATACGGAGAAGTCGATGCAGAGACAATCAAACTACTAGAGGATAAAAGAGCAAAAAAAGACCCTGAGGGCAAATCAAGAGGGTGGTATAGTCTCCACCCGCCACTCGGAGGCTTCGAGCGTAAGGGTATAAAGCGGAGTTTCTCACAGGGAGGCGCTCTTGGATACCGCGGAGCAAAGATGATAGACCTCATCAAGAAGATGGTCTGATATCGCCGATAATATATACTACTGAATACTACTACTGAAAATGGCCGTATACAAACGCAAGAAAAATACAAGGCACGCAGCCAAGACAACCCATGGTTATGGAAGCATGAAGAAGAACCGTGGAGCAGGACACCGGGGCGGCAGAGGTCTCGCAGGTTCAGGAAAGCGTGGCGATCAGAAAAAAACCGCATTGTGGAAAAACAAGAAATACTTCGGCAAATATGGATTCAAATCAAAAACAAGAATCGCTGAGGCAGTCACTATCAACATAAAGACCCTTGAAGACCGCACTGAAGCGCTCGTCAGCAAGGGATTCATCAAGTCAGAGAACGGCACCTATGCAGTCAACCTGGCGGACCTTGGTTACAATAAGCTCCTCAGTACAGGAAAGGTCACAAAGAAATTCAAGATCACAGTGGAGAGGGCAACTGAAAAGGCAGTTGAGAAGATAAAGAGCGCAGGTGGCGAAGTCACTGTGCTGACTTCAGAAGCTGCAGTCAAGAATCCTTCCAAAACTGAGGATACAGGATCAACAGTCGCTAAATCCGCTGCTGCTGAACCTTCCGTTAAAGCAGACGCAGAGTGATGCGTAAAAGTGCGCAGAGCAACGTGTAAAACAACACCCAAACGAGGAAACAATGGGACTTTTCGAAACAGTCACAAAATATCTACCTGAGGTCTCAAAGCCTACGCAAAAAAGGCTTTCTTTCAAGGAAAAACTCAAATGGACAGGCATATGCCTTGTCATATTCTTTGTTCTCGGAATTGTACCTTTATTTGGACTAGGACAGAACGCGCTACAGCAGTTCGAGTACCTGTCTATAATATTAGGAGCACAGTTCGGATCGTTAATATCCCTGGGGATCGGACCATTGGTCACAGCATCAATAGTCCTTCAGCTGCTGAACGGGTCCGGACTTGTCAAGTTCGACCAATCGACACATGAAGGAAGGAAGAAATTCCAGGGAACACAGAAGATAATGAGCCTATTCTTCATAGCATTTGAATCAGGGATATACGTGTTCATGGGAGGGCTTGCACCTCCTGCAGATCTTGTAGGTACACAGGTATTCTTCTATCTTGAGCTCTTCCTCGTCCTACAGCTGTTCCTAGGCGGACTCATGATAATGTTCATGGATGAGGTCATTGCCAAATGGGGATTCGGTTCAGGAATCAGCCTATTCATCGTAGCCAATGTGGCCCAGTCAATATTCATACGGGCAATCAGCCCATTGCCGAGCCCTACAAATCCCGGGATGTCAACAGGCGCCATACCTGTACTTTTTCAGAGCCTTGCAGCAGGTGATCCTATAACTGCAGGACTTCAGCTTGCAGCACTCATCGCAACAGTCGCGGTCTTTGTGATTGCAGTATACACACAGGCCATGAAGGTTGAGATACCACTATCATTCGGAAGGGTAAGAGGCCATGGTATCAGGTGGCCACTCGCATTCATATACACATCAAACATCCCAGTCATACTTGTCGCAGCCCTTCTCGCAAATGTACAATTATTCGGAAGGCTGCTCCAGAACTGGGGACACCCTATACTAGGGACTTTCATAGGGAACACCCCTGCAACAGGACTGGTGTCCTGGCTCTATTCCCCGGACATCGTAGGAAGGATAATACGAGGCAGTGTAACTCTGGCTGACTTTGGACACGGAGCAGTCTATATGGTATTCATGATGAGCGGCGCCGTTGTGTTCAGTATCTTCTGGGTACAGACAGCAGGCATGGACGCACGGAGCCAGGCAGATAAGATAATGCAGTCAGGTCTTCAGATACCCGGATTCAGGAAAGACCAGAGGATCCTTGAGAAAGTCCTCAATAGGTACATAAGTCCACTGACTGTCATGGGTGCACTTGCAGTAGGTTTCCTTGCTGCGATAGCAGACCTTTCGGGAGCGCTCGGAAACGGGACAGGGATACTCCTTGCAGTGATGATAGTATATAGGCTGTATGAAGACATAGCAAAACAGCATATGATGGATATGCATCCTATGATGCGCAAGTTTATGGAATAAACTTGCACCAGCAAACTCAAGGTTTGCGCTGCGCAAGTTTATGGAGTGATACTCTAATCATCATATGAGCATATTTTTTTGAAT
>JAUVBP010000031.1 GCA_030591125.1 Candidatus Woesearchaeota archaeon
ATCCTTATGACTTTCAATGAGGTCATCGACATGAGGCTCTGCACCAATGAGACTAATGTCCAGGTCCGCCTTGAGTTCGAGCTTACGACAGGAGAGGACAGTAATCTTAACATATTCCTGCACGAAGGTGACGTCGACAGTGTCCTTGACTACCCTGTTGAGCCTATCGTGGGGATGACAGATATCCTGGACACTATCTCATCTAAGCAGGTCGCACGCATGAGGGGTAAGGATTATGGTTATCTGAAGCAGCTGTTCAATTATCCTGCTGCGAGAGATTTCAATGTGACTGTCGAGAGCAGCGTGATCAACGCCACTTACGGACTTCCTCAGCCTGGTGTCGCAGATGTATATGCGAGGAAGATTGAAGGGTACATACTTGGAGAGGATTATGACACGGAGCGGGTCCTGATCACTCTGTCGATATGGTGATATTATGAGATGTGCAAGAAAGAAAGCATACATGAGGACTCTTGAGGCATTCTTTGCTTTTTTCCTCACGTTCATCTTCGTCGTCTTCATAGTGCTGAAAGGGGTGAGCATCAAAGCAGGGCACGACCCGCTTGATGTGCTCTCTGCTCTTGAGCAGCGTGATGACTTCAGGACGTGTGTCTATGAGAGCAACACTTCATGTCTCGAGGATCTTGCGCGGCCGTTTGTTCCGATGACGTATAATCTTAGGATGTCGATCAACTCTCCTGATCCTTTTAAAGGAGCAAAGGATATTTATACCGAGACTCTTTTTGTAGTGTCGAACCAGACGAGCGATTACAAGGTGGTGTACATGTATTACTGGCTCGTGTCTGGTTAAGAGGTGTTCATGATGAAGGTCGAGATCGATACTGAAAATGCTTCTAAAGAAGAATTGAAACATCTTGCTGCAATGCTCCACGCATTATCTGGTGAAGCTGATAGGAGTCTTTCGATGACTGGCACGAGAAGCTCAGTGACATCAGAGCCTTCGGCAACCAAGAACATCTTTGATGATCCTGCACCTTCAGGAGGATTGTTCGGGATGTTCGGAGACAGTTCACCTTCAACACCAGAACCAGTATCGACGGTTACAGCACCTGCAGCAGACCCTGCTCAGGATGCGCCTTCAGGAGACTTGTTCTCAATCTTCAACTCAGACCCTTCACCAGCACCTGTAACAGGGTCATCAGTTGTAGAATCATACGGAACTGTAGCGGGTGTTGAAGAAGAGGATGCAACGCCGACGACTGCAGAGGACATCATTGATGATGATAGGATAGTCCCTTACTGAATAGGATACTGATTGATATGGAAAAATACAGGTTCTTCGACAAGATAACCTCTGACGTATTGTTTGAGGCATACGGGAAAGATCTCGCAGAAGTTTTCGTAAATGCTGCTGAAGCCATGTTCTCAGTGATATGCAAGCTAGAGCAGATAGAGGCAAAGCAGGAGAAGACTGTCGAGATCAAGTCAGATTCTGTGAAAGGTCTGATGGTGGAATGGCTTCAGACCCTGATAGCAGAAGTAGACATATCAGAGATGTTCTTCTCAAAGTTCGAGATCACTGAGATAGATGAGACTCATCTCAAGGCGACAATACATGGCGAGCCTATCTCTGCTGAGAAAGGCGAGACTGTCGTGAAAGCCGTTACGTATCACCAGTACGAGTTCAAGAAGACTGATGAAGGGTATATGTGTAGAGTAAGTCTTGATATCTGATGTTTCAGGTAGACAGTTTCTTAGGCAGGTAATTGAACTTGTATTCTATTTACCCCTGCAATCATTTCACCAATACAATTATAAAACCCGGCAATAAACAAGAACAGATGACTATAATGACGACCACGGACTTCATCTTAAGGCCGCTCAGGCTTGATGATGCAGAACTCTATTTTGAGGTCATGCAGGATGAAGAGTCCCAAAAGAATATGAATAGTGTTCCGGATACTCTCGAAGAGGCAGAGCAGGATATCAAGGATCATCTGCAGCAGGTTGAAGAGAAGGATTCTGAATATTTCACCATTGAGATCGATGGAAAATATGCAGGTACTGTCGCTTTACAGCATCAGGACTATGATCCGGACTCAGATGAAGGCAGGGTCCATTTATGGATCCATCCAGGCCATAGAAAAAAAGGTCTTGCTACAAGAGCGCTCAATGAAGTCTTAAGATATGGTTTTGAGAATAAGTTCAAGAGGATCTTTGCTCAGTGCAACGCCACAAACAAAGGAGTCATCAAAATAAACAAAAAATTAGGATTTCAGAAAGTAAAGACCTTCATCAATGAACATGGTGTTGAGAAGATACTGTGGGTCAAAGAAAACTGATCCCTGATCATTTCTTCTTACTCTCCCTATATCTCTTAGCGAACGTCGCAGCCACCATCAGAGGGAACACGACTGTAGCCTCACACTTTATCTTCACATTCGGCGCATTCACTTTCACTTTTGCCCAGCTCATGGCTTCCTGCTGGTTTCCCCCTGAGTCAGATGCATCAAACTCCTGCGCTGTCGTGATATAGACTGCGTAATCAACTCCATCAGCAAAGATGTTTGCATTCAGTATGTAATGCTTTGGCACGCCGCCTCCAAGAAGGATTGCTCCTTTCTTTTCCCAACTCATCACAAGATCGACTATTTTCCTGTGGTCGCCGACGATATCTATCTGAAGGTCAGGCAGCTTATTGTGCTGGAAGTACATGAGGTCCCCTATCGATCCATCAGTCAGTGCAGGGCAGAATACTGGGATGTCGTTCTTTGCAGCCCAGTAGAGGAAAGAATCTTCATTCTCCACAGCAAGCCCTAACTGGTATGTGAACTCAGAGGTATTCAGTGGTTTTCCTTTCTTTTTCTGCAATGCGTATATCTTCTCGAAGAAAGGGTTCATGAACCTCTCGAAGTAGAGGTATCTGTCTGCTGGTGCGAAGATGTTGCCTATCCTCCCCACTCCTTTCTCGAATAGCATCCTTCCCGGCGCATCAAACGACCCGACGACAAATGGTTTCAGTGTCTTTATGACATCCTCTTCTACTGCTCCAGCAGATGTGACGATACAGTCTATGAACTTATTCTTGACAAGGAAGACAATCATCTCCCGCAGGCCTGATGATATGATGTTTGATGTCATTGACAGGAATATCTTTGCCCCATCATCCATCATGGTGTTGATTATATCGATACCTCGGGACATCTCTGTGGCCTGTATACCTGTTGTTGCCATTGACGCGACAAACTTGTCGAAGTCAAATTCTTCTTCAAAGTTGTAGCCTTTGATCTTTGGATATTCATCTAGTGTTGCATAGGTCCTCACCCAGGAGGCCTGTTCTTCATAACATTCTGGTTTCTTATTCATGGTTCTCACCTTGATCGTGATATTGGATTGAGTCAAATAACTCAAGAACGATTATTGATTGGTAATATGTTTATAGAAGTCTAGATCCTGAAGTGCTTGTAAGCTGAATACACGAATGTGAATGCCATGTTAAAAAGAGACCAGAACCACTTTAAAAGCTTTTTGATACTCTCTATGCCGAAAACCATCCAAAACATTTAAAAGACTTTCTCAATGCCTTTTTGGCATGGATGACCGCTATTCGCGCCAGGAAGTGCTCCCTCTCATAGGCAATGAGGGGCAGGAGAAGCTAAGCAAGAGCTCTGTGGCAGTAGTTGGCTGTGGAGCTTTAGGCAGCGTGGCAGCTGAACTCCTCGCCCGGGCAGGTGTAGGTACATTGACACTGATAGACCATGATGTCGTTGACCTGACAAACCTCCAGCGCCAGTCTCTCTACACAGAGGCAGACATATCCAAGCCAAAAGCATCTGTGCTCAAGACACATCTTGAAGAGATAAATAGCACTATATCGATAATAGCACAAGAGAAGCACCTTAACTTTGAGAACATATCATCTCTCCTGAAAGACTCAGACTTGATACTTGACTGTACTGATAATATCGACACGCGACTCTTGATGAACGAGTTCTGTGTCAAGAACAAGCTGCCTTGGATACACTCCGCAGCTATCCAGGAGAAAGGTGTCGTGCTCAACATGCTTCCTGGAGGCCCTTGCTTCAAATGCATATTCCCTAAGATAGCACAGGCAGGTTCCTGTGAAGAGCTCGGCATACTGAACTCGACGTCTCACATCACTGCAGCTACGCAGGTCACAGAAGCCATCAAGATCATCACAGGAAAGACTCCTGACTCGAATCTTATCCGTATCAACACTTGGACACATGAGATTGAGAAGTTCCAGGTCAAGCGTATCCCTGAATGTCATGTGTGTAAAGAAGATTATAGACTTCTTGCAGGAGACATCCCTGACTTTACGATAAATGAATGCAAGGCAAAGAAAGGATTCTCTGTAAAGCCGAAGCGCAATCTCAAGATGGATCTCAATAGCATCAAGGACAAGTTCAAGGTGACTATGGATGCTTCAATACTTCTTATCATCGATTACGAGGGTGAGATAATAGTCCATGGTTTCGGTGAACTATTGTTCAAGGAGCTGAAGGACAAGGCACGCATCCAGGAGATCGCTGATGAGATATACAAGGCAGGTGGTGTGAAGTGAAAAAAGCACTCACCCTCATCTCTTCAGGCATCGACTCTCCTGTAGCCACCTGGATGATGATCCAGAAAGGTGTTGAGGTCATCGGAGTCCACTTCTCTAATGAGCCTCTTGCATTTGCAAGCCCGCGAGAGATGGCGATCAAGCTATCTAAGAAGCTTGGTGTGAAGAAGATGTTCATTGTCAAGCACGGTTCTCTTGTCCAGGTAGAGCTGATGCGTAACTGTGAGAACAAGGCAAGGTGCGTGCTCTGCAGGCGTATGATGTTCCGCATATCAGAGAAGATCGCTGAGCAGGAAGGGTGTGACTTCCTTTTGACCGGTGAGAATCTCGGTCAGGTAGCCTCACAGACTCTTGAGAATATGGTTGTGACTGATTCTGTCATCAAGATGCCTATACTCCGTCCGCTTCTCTGTAATGACAAGCAGGAGACCATCGATCTTGCCAAGGAGATAGGGACTTATGAGATGTCTATCGAAGCCGCTTCCTGCTGCAACGCAGTGCCGAAGAGTCCTTTGACTAAATCTCTCCGGTGGAAGATGGAAGCTGAGGAGAAGAAGATTGATGTTGATAAGATTGTCCAGGAAGCGGTTGATACCGCAGATGTCCTTGATCTATGACCTTTTTCAGGCCTATTTCTATTGTCTCAAAAACCCCGTATTTTTAACTTCTCTGCGAAAGTGAATGCTTTAAAATGCACCCTGAAAAGGTCCTGAAACCCTCGAATTCGACCGCGTAACCCTTCCGGAAATGCGATGAAAAGCTTTATATACCGCTACTTTTTCTAGTATAATTAGCTATTTGTGGTTGTGGTTTACTAACAAAAGGCCTTTATTTTTTTATTTTTTTTTATCTAGGTTTACAATATGTTATCAAAAGAACAATACTCTCAAATTCTGGAAGAACTCGACAACTGTAAGCGACCGCTCTATTTTTTCCATGATGATGCTGATGGGCTCTCATCTTTCCTCTTGTTCTACAGGTACAAGCAGGAAGGGAAAGGTGTCTGCGTCAAGTCACAGCCTAAGGTGGACTCACGTTTCTTTAAGATAGTGCAGGAATATGAGCCTGACAAGATATTCATACTTGATCTTGCGATGCTTGACCAGGATTTTGCTGATGAGTTCAGGAACATACCGATAATATGGGTGGACCATCACACGCCGTTGAAGGTACATGGAGTGAAGTACTTCAACCCGCGGTTGGAGAACATGGAGGATAATTCCTGCGCATCATACTTGTGCTACAATGTGGTCAAAGAAGCACGTCCTGAGGATCTCTGGATTGCTGCTGCAGGTACAGTGGGTGATTGGCAGCTGAATGAGGTGACTGAAGAGTTTGCGAAAAAGCATCCTGATCTTCTGCCTGAATCTGTAGATAGGCCAGAGGTAGCTCTTTTTGATACGCCGTTCTCCAAGCTTGTGAGGATATTCAATTTCATGCTCAAAGGGAAGACCCAGGAGGTCATGCGTAGCGTGAAGACGCTCACGCGCGTAGAGTCACCTTATGAACTGTTGAAGAACAATACTCCAAGGGCGAATTTTCTATTGAAAAGATATGATGAGATCAATGATCTCTATGATGAGCTGCTGGACTTTGCTGTCAAGAAAGTGTCAAAGAGCAATCTTCTGCTGGTAAGATACGCTGAGATCAAGATGAGCTTCAGCAGTGAACTGTCTAACGAGTTGCTTTATCGTTATCCTGATAAGGTGATCCTTGTGGCACGCGAGAAATCTGGCGAGATGAAATGTTCATTGCGGACAAGTCCCGGCATAAATATGCAGGAGGCATTGAAGAAAGCTCTTGAGGGTGTTGAGGGATATGGCGGTGGCCATAAGTTCGCCTGCGGAGCGTGCGTCAAGGTAGAGCAGTTTGAGCAGTTTGTGGAACAGCTCAAAGAGGCTATAAAGAAGCCTCAGAAGGAAGATTCTTGATTTCTCTATAAGTGCTACTGCACAAATTTTATAAACCCCCTATTTTCCCTTGTTACTAACCGCGCTGGTAGTTTAATGGTAGAATCACGGCCTTCCAAACCTATATGGTGAAGTGAGCCGTTGGCCTGGGTTCAACTCCCAGCCAGCGCATATAACAAAGGTAAAATGCCAGACGAGCTCGCGAGTCGGCACTTTTGCCTTTTTGTATGCTCAACAATCCCGATGACCGAAGGGAGTCGAGATTGTTTTTGCATGCTTAAAATAATCTCGATGAAGTCGGGATTATTCTTGTATGATTCTACTCGCTTCCACAATCCACCAACAAACTTTATAAACACCAATACCCCATATTTTCTCCATGACTAAGACCTCTAAACCTAAGGATACTGTGATGGTCATCTGTGCCCATCCTGATGATGAGATAATCGGGGCAGGTGGTACTATAGCACGTTACTCAAAGGAAGGCAAGAGGGTCATAGCGGTCATCTTCTCTTATGGTGAGAATTCCCATTGGTGGCTCAAGAGGCGGTGCACTGTTGAGATGCGTGTCAAGGAGTCCCGCGCTGCAGGCGAAGTGGTAGGCACTTACAAGACAATATTCTTGGGGTTGAAAGACTTTGAGCTCAAGGAGGAGATCAAGAAGAAGAAGAATCTTGCCATGCTTGAGCGCGTCATCGCCAAATACGATCCTTCCAAGATTCTGACCCATTCTCCTGATGATGTGATCTATGCAGACCATAAGGCAGTATGGGAATCGGTTGAGAAGGTCACTTCCCGCATGAAGTATAAAGGTGACATCTACACTTTCAACATCTGGGCCAAGGATGTGCGTTTCACCAGGAATCCTAAGCTGTTCATAGACATCTCAGATACATTCTCTTTGAAATGGGCTGCATTGAAATGTTTCAAGAGCCAGCACATGTACATATTCCAGCTTTATCCAGGCATTCTCTGGAGGGCTTTAAAGAGCGGCTTTGAGCACAAGTGCCGTTTTGCAGAGGTCTTTACTAAGGTGAATTGAGGCGGGTTGATGGAAGAGCAGAAAAAGAAGACACTACTTATAGCGACGGATTCTTTCCTTCCGCGTTGGGATGGCATAGCCAGGTTCCTCAATGAGGTGGTCCCTCACCTGAAGGATCATTTTGAGATAATAATCGCTGCGCCGAAGTTTGAGGGCGAGTATAAGGGCTTCCATGATGTTGTTGTCCTTAGGTTTCCGGTCTACAAGTGGAAGATTGCAGACTTTCATCCTGTCAAGTTCAAACGCTCCAATATTGCGAAGCTTGTCAAGCGTTCTGATATCGTCTGGACCCAGAGCATAGGGACGATAGGGTCTTTGGCGATGCACTATGCAAAGAAATATCATAAGCCATTACTGGCATTTGTGCATTCTGTTGAGTGGTTCCTTTTCTCGAAGTCGCTTAAGAGGTTCAAACGGTCGGTGGAGTTCACGATAAGGAAAGCGATACCGTTCTTATACAACAAATGCGATGTCATCATGATACCTTTTGAGGGTATGGCTCCGATGCTGGAAGACCAGTCGATCAATGTGAAGAAGGATGTGGTCCACCTTGGTGTCGATGTCGATAAGTTCCATCCTCCTGAGTCAAAGGCGCTTGCCAAGCAGAAGCTTGGGCTTAACCCTAATAATGTGGTGATAGGTTATCTCGGCAGGTTCGGCAGGGAGAAGGACATCCCCACGTTATACGAGGCATTCAGGAAGATACATGCTGAGCGTCCTGATACGACACTCCTCCTTGTAGGAGGAAAGATGAAGCCTTTCGATCACATGGAGGACGTGAAAGTGGTAGGTTCTGTGAACAAGCCTGTGCCATATTATCAGGCGATGGACATATACGTGCTCCCTTCACTGACAGAGACTACTTCTCTGACCACGATGGAAGCGATGGCCTGCGGGCTTCCTGTTGTAGTGACGCCTGTAGGTTATATCGAGAAATATATAGAGAACAAGCACAATGGTTTTAGTTTCCCTGTGCAGAATGTTGAGCGGCTTACCCTGCTTCTGGACAAGCTCATAAAAGATAAGCCTTTGAGGAAAGATATAGGTGAGAATGCCCGGCTTACCATGGTGCACAAGCACTCCTGGAAGAAGACGGCTGAAGATATAATCAGGATACTTGATAGGTTCTAGAAATAACTCCCACTGCAATCCCCTTTATCAAAATCATCCTCTGCCATGTTCCCATGGTTCCATCTGTCAAGTATATTATGTAGGGTGTTGGTATCATATAAGCATGTACCATCAGTCCCTACCATCCCTTTTGCCATCTCCTTTGTAGCGGCTATCTCTTCGTCAAGTTCTTCCTGGCTGTACCCATCGTCCAGAAGCTGCTGTTTAGTGTCATCTGTATAGTCGATGTCAAATGCTTTGTTTTTTATGTAGAATACGCATCTTCCTGCGTCAAGGCCTCGAAGCTCGTAATGGTCTGTGTATGTCTGTATCGTGCCGAACATCTCTACTGTTGCAGTGAAGTCGACCTCTGCAGGTGTGCAGTCGGATGATCTCTCCACAAAGCAGGACATATCTGTTCCGCAGTCTTCCATATCTTCAGGAGGTTCATCAACACTTGCACCTGCATTGACCTTGTACAGTTTCTGTTGTTTCTTCTGGTTGCCTGACTGGTCTTTGGCAAAGATTGTCATGTGATAATAACCATCCAGATAGTAATCTTTGATCTCCCTGGTGACACTGTAGATATCATCGCCGGCTTTCTTGTCGCCATTGTTGCCTTTGTCGTTCATTTCTCCTTTCTCGCCTTGTGTGGCCGCCAGTTCAAGCACTTCGAACCACACTTTTGCTATGTCTGCTTTTCCGTTATTGTCGATGACTTTGGCTTCGATGAGTATCTCGCCGCCTATGTCGACCTCTTCAGGGGTGATCTTTATCTCTGACACTCGGGGTGATTCCTGCTGGCCTGTTATGGCTTCTTCTTCTGCCTCTTCAGGGGTTGTCTCTGCTTCTTCTATTGCTCCAGGGATCTCTGCAGGAGGTTCATCGCAGTCATCATCTGCGTCAAACTCGCATCCCGCCGGGCAGTACCAGTCTCCGTCTTTACAGTCTGTTATCTGCTCGTGCACACAGGTCTTAGGTATTCCTGTACAGCTATCCTCTGTCGATAGCTCGCCATCCTCACAGTCAGAGTCCTTTCTGCATTCGTATTCTGCAGTGGATATGCATGAACTCCTGTAGCATTCATGCCCTGGAAGGCATCCGCAGTCATCACAGCAGTTCAGGAAACTCTCTCCTGCTACACATTGCCCATCACCACACACTTTCTGTGTTGCTGTACGGCTCCGCGTGCCTGTGCTTATCGTGCTCTCTTCTGCAGGGAATGTTGTGGTATCGTATCTGAACAGTTCTTTATTCACGACATACACAGCTTTCTGGCCCTCTCCTGCCTTCAAAAAGCCAGAACGTGAAGTAATTCAACAGATAAAGTCAAGTGGTTTTCGGTGGAGTCCTAAAGTAGGTAACTGGTGCAGAAAACACACTGGTAATGCAC
>JAUVBP010000212.1 GCA_030591125.1 Candidatus Woesearchaeota archaeon
GTTGTTCCACTGCAGAAGTCTTCACATAATGTGAATGCGCAGGGGTCATACCCGCACGAGACGCTCATAGGATCAAGACTATAATCACATGTTCCGCCAGAACAGTATCCGTTGTAGTTGAGTGTTGTTCCGCTGCAATAATCTGAGCAAGTCACACCATCGCAAGGACCTGCAGGTGCCTGGACTGTGATATAGATGGTCTTTTCATTATTACCTTCATCTGTCTCTGATACATCTGACAAAGAATCAGTGACGACCTTGATCGAGTGTGTCCCTTGGGTGAGGGAGACATCACGTTTTGTATATTCCCTTATTCCTCCTGCAGTTATCCCTGCCCGTGGGACATCAACTCCTTCCGCAATACCATCAATGTACATCTTTGTGCTGAAGCTATCAGTGACACTATCTGAACCGCTGTTCCTGACAGTGAAATCGATATCAAAAAGTTCACCCTCATCAGGAGAGGCAATTGAAGGAGTTATGTCGCTCACATAAAGATCGTAATCTGGAGGAGTTCCGATCTGCAGGGAGTAGGAATAGACATTATTGCCTTCATTGGATTCGGTTATGAGTGCGCTAACATCTGCAATTATGTCCACATCATGAGTTCCTTCTATAAGGTTTATGTTGATGCTTTGGCAGTTGGTGGTATCACCAGCAGTCAGGGAGTTACGCCTGCACTTGACGCCGATGTTTGATGAATCTATCTTTAATTGATTGAAGAAAAAAGAAGATACTGCAGTGCTTCCAATGTTCTTTATGGTATATGTTATCTGGAAATCAGTGTCTGGATCTGTACTGCCTGAACTTACCCAAGCATCGCTTATTATCAAGTCTGCTGCGGCATATGCCTGTGCGCCAACAACAAATACCATAAAAATAACCAAGTAAAGTCTAGCAGTGAATCTTCCCATGTTGTTCTCCCTCCAGTTTATAAATAGGTCTATATAGTGATTTCAAACCCTTTTTAGATGCGAATTTACCACAGGTCTGTTTAACAGGTGGTTCTTGACTACGCCCGAATAAGATTATAGTGAGTATAAATATAGGTGATTCTGAGTTATAAGCGTTGTGTTTTAATTTTTTTTGAAACTCTTGAGCATATAATAAGCAAAGCACTTCTGAAGAGATAACTGGCATATCTGAGTAGGAATTCTCATTCCATTTATAAAGCGACATTTTATAAGTAGGTTGCTGACTCCCGGATTTATGGAAGATTTCAGGAAACTCGGTCTGTCAGACCATACTATCAATGCCATCAGGAAGAAAGGCTTTGTAAAGCCTACCAAGATACAGGAGATGGCAATACCCATCCTTCTCGAAGGCAATATAGATCTGGTTGCACAGTCACAGACAGGGACTGGGAAGACTGCAAGCTTTGCATTGCCTATAATCGAGATCGCTAAGCCTGGTGCTGGCTATGTCCAGGCAATCATCCTCACTCCAACAAGAGAGCTTGCATTGCAGGTGTCCAAGGATTTTGAGACATTAGGGGAAAGGTTGAGAGTTCTTGCCATATATGGCGGTGCTTCGATAACAAGACAGATACATGCGTTGAAGAAAGGTATCGATGTCGTTGTCGGGACACCTGGACGGGTGATGGACCTTATGGAACGAGGCAACCTGAACATATCCAAAGTCGATTTTGTGGTGCTGGACGAAGCGGATGAGATGCTGGATATGGGTTTTATCATAGACATCAAGAAGATACTCAAGAAGACTGGCCACGAGAAAAGGATGCTGCTGTTCTCAGCAACAATGCCTAAGGAAGTGTTGGGTATAGCAAAGCAGTTCATGCGCAAGCATAAGATCATCAAGACAGAAGAGCTGATGGTGCGATCGACTGAACATATACGTTATGATGTGAATTCCAAAGACCGGTATGAAGCTCTCCGGAGAATAATATTGGTGAATCAGGATTTCTATGGACTCATCTTCTGCCAGACAAGAAACGACGTGGATGCCCTTGCACGGAACCTTGTCGGGGACAACTACCCTGCAGCAGCACTGCACGGAGATTTCTCACAGGGACAGAGAGAAGCTATACTGAGCAAGTTCAAGATAAAGAAGACAACCATCCTTGTGGCGACAGATGTCGCAGCGAGAGGTATCGATATCGAAGATATAACCCATGTGATCAATTATTCCATGCCGCGGACACCTGAAGCATACGTGCATAGGGTCGGAAGGACCGGTCGTGCAGGAAAGAAAGGGATTGCCATAACTTTTGTGATACCTTCAGAGGCGCGGAAACTTAACCGTATCGAACACTATTCAGGTCAGAGACTCCAGAGAAGAGAACTGCCTTCTTCAGCCGAGATGGTCAAGCTGAAGAAGATACAGATAAAGGATATCATCGAGAAGATCATCCAGAAGGACCAAAAGACTTTTGATGATATCGCACAAGAACTCCTGGAGAACAATCCTCCTGAAAAGGTCGTGGCAGCAGTGCTCAAGCACATATTCAATCAGGAGATGGGACAGACCGGCCGCAAGGACATATCCAAGGTCGCTGAACCGACACCAAGTCACTCACGAGAGAAAAGACGTCCCGGAAAACCTGCCCGGAAAAGCAATGCATTCACGAAGCTTCCAGGCTTCAGATTAAAAGACAAGAAGAACAAGGGCAAGTCAAAAGGCAATGAATCCCGAAAACATAAAGCGCGCACAGGCAGAGTGGGCAAGAGGAAACCATCAGGAAGGAAAAGATTCTGA
>JAUVBP010000078.1 GCA_030591125.1 Candidatus Woesearchaeota archaeon
GATTGTGCCTCTTGTAGGGTTTGAGCTTGAGCTTGAGGATGATGAGCTAGGCAGGATAATCAAAGAGCTGATGAAGCGTGAAGAGGTGACGGAAAGGGCTTTCGTGATAAACTCGATGCCAGAGCTGAGCGCAGAAGGCGGAAAACGGAATCTCGCAGTGGCTGTAGATGGATTGAAGATAGAGAAGATAAAAGAAAGGGTGTATAGACTCAATTTCTCGCTCCAGAAAGGGAGCTATGCCACGATGGCTGTCAAGAGGATGCTTGCGTGAAGAATATCATATCAGCTGGTTCATATTATTGATCTTACACTCGACAAACTTACCGTCTTTCATTATCCTGTCTGTCTCAAAATGTATGAACTTATCAGTGTTCAGCACATTATGCAGCCAAGGATCAGGGAAACGCTCCCGACGCATGAACTCCTCTACCGTAACCCACTCATTCTCACCTTTGTGAGTCGTGTCCCTCAACTCTCCAGACAAAGCACCCAACCGCACATAGAACATCATGTGATGGAAGATGAGCTTGCCGTCCTCGAAAGTCTTGGCCTGATTTATGCCTATCATCCTGCTCTGGCCTGCAATCAGACCAGTCTCCTCTTCAAGATCCCTCTTGGCACACTCCTCTATATTGAAGCCGAAATTGATCTTTCCAGATATCAGCCCCCAATATCCATAGAACGGCTCCTTCAATCTCTTCTGGACAAGTATCCTGTCACCATCCTGCACAATCAATACATTGGCAAATGTCGGAAAGAGCGCTTTTGAACCTGTATCTCCCTCAATGAACGCAGATTCTTTCCTGCCTTCATCTGAGAGGGAATATTTTCCGTCCCGCTTCCTTATCAGGTTGTCTGACTCGAGCTTGGTCAGGTGATATGAGAACTTGCTGGACTCACTCTCTTCACCAAGAAGCTCTGAGAAGGATGCAGATGGCTTGTGGATGAGGTCAAGCAGTATCTTCTTCTGTATGGGGTGTTCGATGTTCATACGTCGAGAGGAAAATAGTAAATATATAAAATATTGCTCAAATCGACTTGAGCCTTAAAAAGAGTCTAAAAACCAGATATAACAAAAACTTTGCCGAAAATATATACACAAGCCCTATCCCTGACCTAAAGGTAGAGGCGTTACGGGCTTGTAAATTGATTGGCAAAGTTTTTGGGATTAACGCTGACGGGCTAAAGTACTGACATTATACTCCCGTCTGCGTTAATAAATGGACAAGACCTACTCAATCTTCTTCATTATGTCCTTGACCACTTCTGAAGGTATAGGATCATTGGAATCCACATGGACAACAACCCCTTTCTTCTCATAGAAATCCATGAGCGGAGCAGTCTGTTCCTGAAATATCGCCAGACGCTTCTTTATCGCCTCAGGCCGGTCATCATCCCTTGTGTACAGCTCACCACCACACACGTCACACACACCTTCAACCTTAGGAGGCATATTGGTCTTATGGAATATCTTGCTACATTTCCTGCACTGTATCCTTCCTCCAAGGCGCTGCATTATCACATCCTCTGTCACTTCAAGAAAAACTACCTGCGTTATCTCAGTTATCTTGTCTAACGCCTGTGCCTGCGGCAATGTCCTCGGAAAACCATCAAGTATGAACCCTTCCTTGCAGTCATCTCTCGAGAGGCGCTCTTCCACCAGCTTTATGGTAAGCTCATCAGGGACAAGATTCCCGCCATCGATATGCTTCTTGGCCTCTACGCCAAGGGGCGTCTCGTCCTTGATGGCCTCCCTGAACATGTCGCCTGTCGATATATGAGGAATGTCAAACTTTGCTTTTATTACGTCTGCATAAGTCCCTTTTCCAGCGCCTTGCGCCCCTATAAAAATCATGTTCTTCATCCTAGATACCCCACAATCTCTTTTTTTGTAATGTCCTTCTGCCATGACTCTTTCAGCATCCTGACAAATACAAGAGTGGTCTCTTTTATCTTCGGCCACTCACCCATAAAATCATTTATGAACTTCGCGTTGAGTCCGTCAGAATCATCGAACGAGAGCTCTGTGGAAAGACGCTTGAAATACATGAGCCTCTTGTACATCTCAAGGATATCATTCCGATCAGATTCGCTGAACGCACCAGACTCATTGTATGTGGCGAAACCCGAATCAGGATGCAGTATATCATCAAGTATGCTGAGAGCGAACTCTATCTTCTCAAGGATCTTTTTTCTGATGTTTCTCAATAAGAAATCCTCTTCCTCTATAGACGATATCTCAAACTCCTGGTTGAGCAGTTTGAATTCTGGCAGAGAATGCTTCTCCTTAAGCTGTTTGTATAGTTTTTCCATCTTCCCCGTATTGGCTGTTTTAAGCTCTCTATTTAAACTTAATGCACCATTTTAAAATGTTACCAAAAAGTAGTAAAACCTGGAAGATTTAATACCTTTTTCTTGCCATTTGTATCATGAAAATCGGAAGAACAATCTCAAATGTGGCAAAGACCGGATCAGTAGTTTACGCAGGGCTCTGTATAGGCAATAGCCC
Source organism: Candidatus Woesearchaeota archaeon (assembly GCA_030591125.1). GTDB lineage: Archaea > Nanobdellota > Nanobdellia > Woesearchaeales > UBA11576 > JABMQF01. Next base: position 2,510 of record JAUVBP010000078.1, read on the forward strand.
CATGTACAAGAACAATGCAAAAGAACTAGAAAAACAGATCAATTGCGGATACCTGACAGGAAACACCGAACAGGTAAAGCAATATGCGTGCACACTACATGATAATGCAACATCATCTCGGGTCCTGATCCTGTTCAGTTCTCACCTGGATTTCCGCGCTCCCGACAATGTTGAGGGTCTTTTTGTAGACATTTCACATGAGACAGTCCGCAGTTGCAGAAGATATGATTCCAGAGATCATGCTGAAAGAGAGTTCTCAATCGATGATAATTGCATGTGATCAGATGCTCCATACATAAAGTTTTTATACACTGTTTCTCAAATCCAGTACATGGTCAAGCTAGTCTGCTACAACATAGAATACTGCGAAGGGATGGTCGGCAAGTGGTACCAGTACCTATACTTCTGGAAGATATTCTTCCCACCCAGAAACCTAGACCAAAGGATCATTGATGCACTCAAGAGACTCAATCCAGACATACTCGCCCTATTGGAAGTAGACACGGGCTCATTCAGGGCGAAAAAGGACGAGGTCAAGTTCTTCAAGAGGAAGCTCGGCATGAGAAGCTTTGCGGATAAGGTGAAGTACCCTTTCCAGGGACTGCTCTGGCCTCTCCGCTATGTGCCAATACTCAACAAGCAGGCGAATGCGCTGCTGTCAAAATACAAGTTCATGGATGTCAAGTATCACCTATTGCATGAAGGGATGAAAAGACTGGTGATAGAGGCGACAGTCAATTGTCCGAAGAGAGTGACCCTGCTGCTGGCACATCTTTCAGTTGGAGACAAGACAAGGAAGAAGCAGATAGAAGAATTGACAGGCCTTGTCAATTCCATAAATAACCCCGTCATACTGATGGGAGACTTCAACACATTCAGGGGAAAAGAGGAGATAAAGAAGCTACTGAAAGAGACACATCTCAGGGAAGAGATAAAGATGCATGAACAATCCATCGGATCGACATTCCCGACATGGCACCCTATGAGAAGATTAGATCATGTGTTGGTGTCGCCACGCATCAAAGTCAAACGATATGATGTGCTGAAGTATGACTTCTCAGATCATCTTCCGCTGTTCGTGGAGTTCAGTGTGAAGTATAATAGAGAATAGATACAGTTCCTGACCCCAAAACACGACATGATAAACTGCACATTCTTAAAATTAATGATTGGAGATTTTTTAAACCCCTTCAAGAACCATATTCTATGTGTTGAGAGAGGTGTCTGATGACAGGGATAGATGCGATAATACTAGGAGGGACAGAGGGGTGTCCCAAGCTAAAGATAGGAAATGTTGAGGAACACAAGCAGTTCCTTGAGCTCGGTGGGAAGACAATCATAGAACACGTCATAGATTCTGCTCTCAGTTGTGAAGACATCCGTAATGTCTATGTGGTCACTGATCCTGAGAAGCTGATATCTGTTGCTCCAAGATACATGTATCAAGAACGACTTCACATAACACCTGATTCCGGCTCATTGACAAATAATGTATGGCACACATTCTGCTCTTATGTATTGCCGGGTGCTGGATATGCGGTATATGATCATCGGAAGGGGACTCGTAGTTATCATGATCATTTCCTTGAGAATAATCCTAGCGCTACTGATTATGAAGTGGTGTTGTTACATTCTGATGCTCCGTTCACAAGCCCTGAAGATATCTCCAGGTTTGTTGCAGAGACTTCTGATGATGTAGATTATACAATAGGCCTTGGTGAGGAAGGAGCATTCATGATGCTTGAAGAAGAGGTAGGTGAAGAGTTATGTGTGCCATCGACAAAGACTGCACTGCTTCCGCTGGATGATACCAATGTAAGATGGAACAATCTGGTGCGTGGTAAGCCTATGAAGGTGTCGCCCGAAGCATGGGATGTAATGCAGGGGATATATGAAAGACGGTATCTATTGGATAAAGAAGGTGGCGAGCGGAAAAGAAACTGGACAGGGATTGTCAGGATGTTCTGGGAGTATGTGAACAGGCATTCTGAAAGACGGCCTTCAATAGTGAAGGGGTTTTTGAGAGGGGTATCTTGTTTTGCTGCGTTGTACATGGCACATAAGACAGGCAGTGCATGGCCAAGGCTGTTCTTAGGTAAAGAAGACTGTGAGAGAGCAGCATACCAGATGAGCGGGAAGAAGCTACGTGGTAGGCTGCATATAGGTGATGTAGTGCATCCTGGGTTAGACATTGACAACGCAGAGATGTATCTTAAGCTTACGGCGGATGACTCCAGGTTGTATCACAAGTTGATGGAGAGTCAAAGGAGCTATCTTGTTGAGAGCGAGGATCCGGAGAAAGCGTTGGAGAGGATGGTGAAGGAGAAGCCAGGATTGTTTGGCAGGTAAGTGTTTATAAGTAGACCCACCATAACCTTTTTAAACACCCTTAAAATCCCCTATTCTACTCTATGCCCTCGTAGCATCATCGCATAAGGGTTTCACCCTTATCAACCTGAGGGCGTATTCCTCGCTCTGCTTGGAATACACCAAAATAGTACTACAAGCATGATATTCATGCCCTCGTAGCATAGTAGCTATTGCGTCTGACTTGTATCAGTGGATGCAACGCATTGCTGTGAAGCAATCAGAAGGTCGCGAGTGCAACTCTCGCCGAGGGCTTTTATAATTTCTTTATCTTATCAATACTATCCACACTCAACCAGGCAGCCATCATACCAAACCCTGTCTTATCTATGTTGAAAGGAGTTATCTGTTCTATGTCTTTGAGGAATATTAGGGTGCATAGCTTCTTGTCCTGGATGTGTTCCCAGTAAGATGAATCAATACCGATCTTTGGGCCATACTTAGATATTATATCATCAAATATCTCTTTGTTCAGCTCCGCAAAGAAAAGTACGTCAGCGACCCTGGCTTTGACAGAGACTGGTTCTCCAGAGTCCTTGAAATATACTGTATCCCCCACAACTATTGAATTATAAGGTGTCTTCTTGAACCTGTACCATCTTGACTCTATGGTCTTCTCTCCAGAAAGTATCTTCTGCAGAAGCTTTCTCTTTTTTGCCAGTATCGCCACGTGATCCATACTATTTCACAGGTCTACTCAGGACCACAATATTCCTGCTGAGACTCTTATGCACATATATGTTGAATTCGTTCTCGACTACAAAATCAGTCTTTGCAAGGATCGACTTATGGTCCACGAAGTTGGGGAATATGATGACTGCCTTGTACTTCAGGATGTTCCAGAGCACCTTAAGGAAATCTGCATAGAGATCGTTTATCTTGCCAGTCACCCTTGACCCTTTCCCGTAAGGCAGATCACTTATGACATAATCCACAGGCCGTGTAAGATGAGTAGCATCTCTCATCTCAAGATGGAATCGCTTTATACTGTGGAACTCCAGGTTCTTCTGACACATCTTGAGCATCTTGGTGCTTATGTCATAGCCGACTGTGTTGAAACGCATCATGCCTGCCTCTATCAACAACCCTCCTGTTCCGCAGAAAGGATCGACAACCACTTTCCCCACAGGC
>JAUVBP010000131.1 GCA_030591125.1 Candidatus Woesearchaeota archaeon
ATAGGTGCTATACTTGTCCTCAATGCAGGCCTAGGCTTTTTCCAGGAGTTCAGGGCTGAGAAGTCCATCGAGGCATTGAAGAAGATGGCCAGCCTTAAGGCAGTCATAATACGTGACGGGAAGCAGCAGCAGATAGATGCTGCGGAGCTGGTCCCTGGTGATATCATCATTCTTGAGACTGGGGAGAAGATTCCTGCAGACTCCAGGCTTATAGAAGCGATAAATCTTGAGACCCAGGAAGGTGCGCTTACAGGAGAGTCTACACCGGTCTCGAAAGAGGTCTCTGATATTGATAAGGATGTGACTATAGGTGACCAGCACAATATGGTCTTCTCGAGCACTATAATAACAAGAGGTCATGGCAAGGCGATGGTCTGTGACACAGGGATGAATACGCAGATAGGTAAGATCGCTCACATGATACAGTCTACTGAGACAGAACAGACCCCTCTGCAGAAGCAGCTGGCAAAGCTCAGCAAGTGGCTGGGCATATTGGTGATAGTCATATGTGTGATGGTTTTCGGAGCTGAGTTCCTGAAGATGAAGGTGTTCGGAGGGAGCGGAGACCTGTTCGAGATATTCTTCGCTGCCGTCGCATTGGCTGTCGCAGCTATACCTGAAGGCCTGCCTGCAGTGGTCACGATATCCCTTTCAGCAGGCGTGCGTAGGATGGTCAAGCGTAATGCTCTCATGCGCCACCTGCCGAGTGTTGAGACACTTGGCTGCACTACGGTGATATGCTCTGACAAGACAGGCACGCTGACGCATAATGAGATGACTGTGAAGCGCATCTTCGCGAACGGTAAGGACATAACTGTCGACGGCTCTGGCTACAGGCCTAAGGGCAAGTTCTCGGTCGATCATACTGAGATTGACCTGCTGCTGAAGATAGGTGCCATGAATAATGATGCTAAGCTCGACAGGGATAAGTGGAGCGTTATGGGCGACCCTACAGAGGGCTGCCTGATAACATCTGCGCTCAAGGCAGGTCTTGACAAGACCGCGCTTGATAATGACTCTCCACGCGTAGATGAACTTCCTTTCGATTCTGTGCGCAAGCGCATGACGACAGTGCATGATATCAAGGGCAAGCGCTTCGCGTATGTCAAGGGCGCTGCTGACATGATGCTTAACCAGTGCGATAAGATATGGATGAACGGAAAGATAGAGAAGCTCACCCCGAAACACAAGAAGGCCATCACAGCAAAAGGGGAGGAGTATGCAAAGTCTGCGTTGAGGGTGCTTGGTTTCGCTTTCAAGGAGCTGAAGAAAGGTGAGAAGAAAGAGAATTATGAGAAGAATCTTATCTTTGTCGGTCTTCAGGCGATGATAGATCCTCCGAGAGAAGAGGTCAAGGAGGCTATCGCACGATGCAAGAAAGCAGGGATCAAGGTGGTGATGATCACCGGCGACTTGCCTACTACTGCTGAAGCGATCGCGAATGAACTGGGTATTGAAGGTAAGGCGATGCTTGGTGCAGAGCTTGAGAAGCTGAGTGATGATGAGCTGTTCAATGTCGTGAATGATGTTTCTATATACGCAAGGGTGAACCCTGCGCACAAGATGAAGATAGTGCATGCTCTCCAGGCACACAAGCACGTGGTGGCTATGACTGGTGATGGTGTCAATGATGCTCCTGCATTGAAGAAGGCAGACATCGGCATCGCCATGGGCATCACAGGGACTGATGTCGCTAAAGAAGCGAGCGAGATGATACTTACTGATGATAACTTCACATCTATAGTCAACGCTGTAGAAGAAGGGAGAGGTATATATGATAACATAAGGAAGTTTGTCAACTATCTCCTTTCCTGCAACGTGGGAGAGGTACTGGTGATATTCATAGGTACCATACTGGGCTGGCCGCTGCCATTGATAGCGGTCCAGCTGTTATGGATAAATCTTGTCACTGATGGGCCGCCAGCGGTAGCGCTGGGAGTTGATCCGGTGTCTAAGGATGCGATGGACAGGCCTCCAAGGAAACTCGCTGATAAGATAATGTCGAAGGGAATGTCGCTCAATATATTCAGCATGGGCATCCTGATATGCATCGCCACGCTTGCGATGTATTTCGTAGGGTGGAAAGTCATGCCTGATGGAAGCGTTGAGCTCGGAAGGACCATGGCGTTCATGACTCTTGTGCTGCTTGAGATAGTGCGGCTCCAGATGATACGGTCGTCATACCACTCAGGGATGTTCTCGAACAAGTGGTTGATATGGGCTGTCCTCTTCTCGATAGGGCTTCAGCTGGTGGTGGTGTACACACCTATGAACATGTTATTCAAGGTCGTACCTCTTGGAGGCATGCCCTGGCTGTACATGACAGGAGCTCTTGTCGGAGTGTTCATCCTCGGCACCATAGCAGGGAAGGTCATAAAGAGAGTGACACAGGAGTTCTATTGATTATTTTTTTATTTCTATTTGGTGCTTGGTGAAGGATCAGCTACTGAGAGATAGAGGAAGTTCTACTGTGGCGCAGATTATTCGATGAGCGAATGCGACACATCAAGAACAAAAATGTGCAGGGTGATTTTATCTAGGCAGTCATATCATAATATTCTTTATTTATGATTGCATTATTCTTTCCAGGATTATAGGTGAATTCCATCATCTCCAGATATGCCTTTTTAATTTCATCAGTATGGGCTTGCTAAAACGATAGATTTTTAAATTTCATTTTCCACCACCGCTCTTATGATTCACATCGCATACAAAGTTAAGGCATCTCAGACTCATGGAGTGGGTCTTTTTGCGGATCAACCTATTAAGGCAGGGGATTTAATATACACTCCTAGCCCTCTTCTGGACGTTGATTTAGATGAAGTACAATTCAAGAGTTTAACTCCTGAGGAGAAAAAGGAAGTTCAGTATTATGGTTACTACAACAAAAAGACACGTAAGTGGCATGTTGCATTTGATGCAGTAAGGATATTGAATCACGGTGGTGGAGAAGACTCAAACGTTACTCAAGATGAAGATATGGTCATGACTGCAAACAGAGATATTTCCGAAGGCGAAGAACTGCTTCAGGACTATACTGAAATATATCCTAAAGACGGAGACCATTTTGTTAGAATTAACGGATCATAAGAAACATGGCAATCGTACACCACCATCTAATCTATCAAGCAAAAGTCGGTAACGATAAACTAGGTGCCGATTCAGAAAAAGCTCTCGAACAATTTCTCTACGATCTACTTAAAGAAGTAGACATGGAATGCTTAATTCCATCACAATTAAAATTCAGTCATCAAAAAGCGTGGACAGGCATGGTTGGAATCATCACTTCTCATATAGCATTTCATTTTTGGACAATAGAGAAATATGTTCAACTCGATATTTACAGTTGCAAACCTTTTGACAAACAGAAAGCAGTCAAGTTTCTCAACAATTTCTGGAAAGCCCGCGATGTTCGCGCGCTGTTTATTGATAGAGACACAGGGAAGAAATTTAAGATTGAAGAATTATAAGCCTGCCTAAATGATGTGATTCGGGACGCTGCGCTTTCCTCATTACGGTCGTCACTCTCGTATGATGCCCATCAACCAAAACATTCTCCTGTTTGATCCGGACCGCGCTTTCTAAACCTTTATGTGACCAACATCATAAAGAGAGTGACACAGGAGTTCTATTGATTATTTTACTATTTTTTCAGTGTTTACAGAGGTATTTAGACCGATCACTGCAGTGACTTGAAATGATCAAGTAGCTCTTCCAGTTTTTCTTTGTGGCACTGGTGTCCTGGTATCTCATTAAGTCTTACGAAGTCAACTTCAGAATTCTCGAGAAAATTGTAGTCATCCGCATTAGGTCCGTAGAAGAAGCGATATCCGAAGCCCTGTACATATTTTATTATTTTGAAATAGAGATCAACGTCATCGAAGTTATTGAGTGCCTCTGTCAATACTTTGACTACAAATGACAATATGTCCTTGTCAAGAACTCCCATCTCGATGCTATCCTTCTTTATCTCAGAATTGATTTTATCGTATATGTCATTCCATTGCTGGTCTATATCTTCAAGTGTTCCCATACACATAAAGGGGCAGGACACATTTATATCGCTTTCTA
>JAUVBP010000203.1 GCA_030591125.1 Candidatus Woesearchaeota archaeon
CTATCTGGTTGAATGCCTGATATACCTTTCTTGTGGAATCTATGATCCCTATCCGGGTCTCATGATCTTTAGTCTCTTCTTGAGCCCTGAGTACAGTCCTTGTGAAAGTCCCTAGCAATTCCTGTTTGGCTCTTTTCAATGATCCTTTCTCATCTCCCAGCAGGTCTTTTGGAGCGTTCTCCTTTGCTTCCATCCCTGCGAGGTGCTCTTCCAAGGTTGGTGGCCTGTATTTTGCAAAGTGCTTTACTGAGAATTCTTTAAATGCCTGGAGCTTTTCCTCTTTTTTAGCTTCCTCGTTTGGGGTGAGGACTACAGGGATAACTTCTTTTTTTTCTACTTCTTCAGTGCCAGGAATAGGTATAGGCATAGGTAATGGGAGTTTGACCTTGTATTCCTTGTGAGCCGTTTGGCTATGACCACGATTCTTTGCTGCAAATGGTATTACGTGACCGATCCGCAATTCTTCATCCCCTGACTCTGATCTTTCAGTTGTCTTTTCTTCTTCTTTGAGAAATCCTGAGAGCTGCTCTATGATCTCGGTGGGTACCAGAACCTGTTTGGGAGCAGAAGTATCTTTAGCTGTATTGAGTTGTACAACATTGCCTGGATTGTCTATATCGTTATCCTTGCCCACAATACGCCCCCACTTCGTCATTTTTCAGTGGTACTGGTATTTAAACGTTTTGCATAGCTCGCCCTAACACCAATCAAACTAGTGTTATTAGTATTTTATTCATTTAAAAAGGTTTCTGTAGATATCTTCCCAGAAGCCGGTATCTGCTAGAATGGGTGACTTGTGGCTTAATATGGTCTTTTAAAGCAGCGTAACCTTTATTAGATGGGTGCTTGGTCCGTGTACTTACTGAATACTGCAAAAGGAGGGCGATATTCTATGAGAACAATATGCATAATGAACCACAAAGGTGGTGTAGGTAAGACAACAACAGCGATAAACCTGGCAGCAGGCCTGTCAAGGAATGATAAGAAAGTCCTTCTTCTTGATCTTGACCCTCAGGGCAATATAGACCTATCGCTAAAGGTAGATGCTGAGAAGAACATATATGATGCGATGACCGGAGAAGCTACCATAAGTAGCTGCATCGTGAATGTGGCAAAGAACTTTGATGTGATCTCATCAACAGAGTCATTGACAAAGGCAGAGCATTATCTCTATAAGCATGATGACTCACGTCTCCTGCTCAAGCAGCTGCTCAGCATGATAGATGGGTATGATTATCTCATCATTGACTGCCCACCATCATTAGGCATCCTTAACCAGAATGTGCTTGCATTCTGCCAGGAAGTGTTTGTCCCGACTTCAGCAGACTTCCTTGGATTCGATGCGTTGAAGAAGATGGAGAAGGTCATCGAGACCATAAATGAGACTTATGGGCATAACATAAAGATGACTCGCGTGATCCCTACCCTTTATGACAAGAGGAACAGGATATGTAAGGACACATTGAAGGATATCAATGAGCAGTTCAATGGTCTGGCAAGCAATCCCATCCGCGTAAATTCAAAACTCAAGGAAGCGCCGAAGAAAGGGAAGTCAATATTCAAGTATGCGCGGTCAAGCTCAGGAGCAAAGGATTATGGTCAGCTTGTCGAAGATGTCATCCAGATGGAACCGCGCGCAGCTATCTGATGTCCTCATCAAATCTTTTCTTATACTTTTATGATGTTGTCTGTTCAGAACTTTGATATTTTCTTGATCTCTTCTACAAAGGTCTCTGCCTCTTCTTCTGTGTTGTAGAAGTAGGCGCTTGCCCTTGCACTGCCATGCATCTTATGCTTGTTGAACCAGCTGTGCACGCAATGCGCTCCGCTGCGGACCATTATCTTCTTACTTGAGTCGAGCATCCCTGCGACATGGTGCGGGTCCATGCCTTTTATGTTGAAAGAGAAGACTCCACTCCTGAGTTTTGGGTCTTTAGGCCCAATGATGCTTACCTTATTATTGTCTTCGAGACCTTCTGTGATGACGGTATTTATCAGTTCTTCTTGAGCAATTATCTTCTTGAATCCTATCTTCTGTAGGTATCTGCAGGCCTCTCCAAGCCCGATGATGCCTGCGTAGTCCTGAAGGCCTGCCTCGAATCTCATAGGGATGTCTTCAATATCATATCCTTCGTAAGTCGACTCGATCACTGTCTCCCCACCTACCAAAAACTGGTCAAGTTTCTCAAGAAGCTCCTTCTTTCCATACAGGACACCTGTACCGGTCGGGCCGCACATCTTGTGGCCAGAAAACGAAAGGAAATCAATATCTAGTCTGCGTACATCAACAGGCCTTCCAGGAATGCTCTGAGCCCCGTCGACAAGCAAGAGCGCGCCTTTTTCATGCGCTGCTGCTGCGATGTCCTCCATCGGATTCGTCACACCATCAAGGTTTGATGTATGTACGACAGACACAAGTTTAGTCTTGTCGGTCAATGCATTGTTGAGATTGTCAAGGTTGAAAGTGTTGTCGGGATTGCTGTCGACCACGTTGAGCTTTATGCCTATAGTATCCTTGAGCTTGATCCAGGGGATCAGATTAGAGTTGTGCTCCTTGTCGCTTATCACGACTTCGTCGCCAGATTTCAGGCCAAGCGAGTTCGCAATCAGGTTGATCCCTTCTGTCGTGTTGCGTGTGAATATGATCTCTTCATGACGCTTGGCATTCATGAACCTGCTCACTTCTGCACGTGTCTTGTCCACCTCATGCTCGACAGTCTTCGCAAGGCTGTGCGCGCTGCGTCCTGCACAGGCAGGGAACTCTGAATAATATCTGTGCATCGCATCGACGACTTGCTGAGGCTTCAGTGCCATGCATGCAGAATCAAAATAGATCAGTTTC
>JAUVBP010000003.1 GCA_030591125.1 Candidatus Woesearchaeota archaeon
ATCCTCATAGGCCACATGATATTGCAGGCCCTGGCAATAAGTACTGCTGGGAAGTCATAAGGGGCCTTGCCCTCCAGTATAGGGGGGATGGATTCGCATTCCAATACCCCTCTGACCCTGAGAGCTGTAAAGACACGGATTCATTCAGGAGATACGTGCTTCCGTCTATAGAGCTGCACCGGAACAGCCAATACCACCACATCACAGGCACCAGGCCGAACCCATTTGCCACACATGAGGACCTGAAAGTGGCTGCAGTCGATACGATATGCTCAAGGCTTGACGACCGGGCGTACCAGGGTGGCACTCACACATTTGAACAGCTGGTAAAGGTCATAAAGAAGAATGATCCGAAAAGGGCAGGCCAGATGTGGCCGATCTATTCACTCATGAAGAAGCTTCAACAGCCAAAGGTGGAGTCGATAACTTCATTGGGCAGATTCCCTAACATCGGCATCCCTGACGAGATGTATGATAAGACTATTGAACTCACTAATGAAGTGGTCAGGATGCTCAAAGAAAAGCAAGGCTATACTGATCTTTAGAAAAGAATTCTAAAAAATTATTGGGCAACTTTATGTTCTGCCCTGACTTTTGCCCTATCTGCTATCACCATCGCACCCCATACTGCAAATATTGTCAGGGTTATGGTCACACCGAGGGCGAGATCCACAAGAAAATTCTCTCCGATCATGAAAAGTTCACCATTCCAGGCATGATCCACCAGGCCGAAGATAGCGCCACCTGCCAGAAGTTTAGTCAACCATGAATGATATCTGTCTTCTTTCCATGAAGGGAACCTGCTCTTCAGACCCTTATGCACTATTGCTGCTACTGTTGGTACTATGAAACAACCCATTTAAACACCACCTCTACACCGTCTCTGCAGTCCTGATTTATATTATTAACCCCGATTCTGGCCTAGAAAAACGGGAATTATCCAACCAAAACATTTTTATACCACTAAACAGTAGTATTTAAACATGGGAGAAGCAGGACTAGTCACAGAAGAGCAATTGATGGATTTCATCCTCAGGACAGATAGGCATTCCTACAGGGTAGAGTATTACGCTCAGGAGATCAGCAAGAGGCTCGAAAGTAAAGGCATTCTCATAGGAAGGCATGATCACCAGAGACCTCACGACATTGAAGGGCCCGGTAACAAGTTCGATCCGAAGGTGCTCTTCGGCCTTGCTTTGGGCAGCAGAGGGGAAGACCCAGAGACACGGAGGAAGTATGTCCAGCCAGCCATAGATTATCACAGGAAGTATCAGAAGCACCATCAGGTATGGTCTATGCCCGAGATGTGGCAGAGCATGCTGAAAGACCCTAAACGTGTGGGTTACGTCAGGGCAGAGAACATAGCTTTGGCCGCCCTTGACACACTATGTTATATCTCTGAGTATAAAGGATATGATCCAAGGTTGATAGAGGTAGATTATATCAGCGCCATGCGGAAGTTCATCGACGAACAGCACCCGAACCAGGCAAAGATCATGAAGACAGTATACAAAAAGATGTTGGTTGTCCCGACTCCTGATGTGAGCAGGATATTATGTCCATACGACATACCTGATGACCTCGGTCTCGACAGCGGGATGAAAGAGAAGATAGAGATGAGAAGTCTTGAGACGATCAGGATGCTGGAGAATGATCATGGTTATTCTGGTCTGGAGTTCAGGTTCCTGACCCAGTCCATGGACGTGGAAGACATAGAGCTTGAGGAGATATAGTTAGATATATTTATTAGTGGAAATCAAGAACCAGCAACAGGCATTGAATTGAGTTTTATCCCCGGGCGCTGGCGTGTCAATATCATTTACCGTCAGCAGCTGATGAGGGCGAGCTTATTTCTTTGCTGTTTTCCAGAGGACATCGAAGTATTGCTTGTATCCTTTGGCAGCTTCCGGATCCCTTATCAGTGTCGCTATCGGCTTTTCTGTCCAGACAATTATCGCCACGTTATCACCATAGATCATCGTTTCAGATAGTGAGTCGAAATGTTTCGGTAAGAATCTTATCTGAGTCATTTTACTCTGTATCTGTCCGCTCCAGCCTTTCAGTTCTTCATTAAATACCATCTTTGCCACGATCCCTTTCTCAATTCTTTTTTCATTGTAGTTCTTCCAGAATGTAGAACCCATTATCGTCAGTGATGATTCTGGCGCTCCAAAGACAAAGTAGTCTGTACGCTCTTTTACTGTGTCTTGCAGAAGAGTCTTTATACCTCTTACCCCCCTGAATATGACTGCATCCTGTTTCTGGCTTGAAATCGCGTATACTTTTTGTACCTCTGTTTTTATATATTCAGCCACCTGTTTTTTCTTGTCCAGCAGTTCCTGTTCTTTTTTGATCATATCTGTTATCGCTTCTGGCAGTGCAGTCTGGAATGTCTTCTTCTTACCTTCCAGAATGAACGTCACCAGCCCTTTGTCTACTAGTTTCTCCAGGTTATCGTAGACTATGTTCCTGTGGAAACCAGTTTTCTTTATGAGCTCTCCTGCTGTGGCCTGGCCTAGCCTGATCAACGCATAGTAGACTATCGCTTCATTCCTGTTCAGGCCGAGCTTTTCCAGTTTAGCATGATCCATAGTAATTGCTGGAAAGAACCAGTATATATATTTTGTCATCACAATATGTGACAACATAAGTTAAAATATTACCGGTTTTTACTACGCTATCATGGAGACGCGAAATGGCGATACGAGCTTTGTAGAGGCTTATTCCCAGAACGATAGGACTGAAGACCTCCTCATCCACCCAGTCATATGTGGCTTTTTAGGAGACCCATCTGGCGTGAAAATCGTTGATTATGGCTGCGGTGAAGGTGAACTTGCGTTCAAGTTCGCAAGCCAAGGGGCAGAAGTACTAGGTCTCGATATAGACTGTGGAATGATTGAGAGTGCAAGAAGCCGCTTCGACCACCCTTCACTGTCTTTTGAACAGGTATATGAAGATGAGATTCCTGAGGCGAATGACTCTATTGACGCAGTAGTGAGCAACTTGGTCCTTATGATGATTCCCTCCATAGATAAAGTCAGAAAAGTCATTGAGGAATCACACAGAGTATTGAAAAAGAAAGGTAGGCTTATCTTCACAATCACTAACCCTTCATTCATCGATAAGAATTTTTCTGTCTACAGGAACATCTTTAAAAACGGGTTCAATTATAATGAAGTAGGTCAGCAACATCAGTACGTCCTCAAGACTGAAGATGGAAATGAGATAACACACCCAACATTTAAGGACTACCATTATAGGTGGGAAGATTACATAAACGCAGTCTCTGATTCAAAATTAAGAATGACTCAAGTCAGAGAAATAATCGTTCCTGAGGATGATTATCCACCTTATGTCGTTTTCTTTGCAGAGAAATGATACTTAAATCTTGTATTGACTTTGTCATACAAGATCGCAAGCTCAGGTTCAATAGACATAATGTATTTTGGTGAATAGCTACAGGCATCCGATCACCTCTTTTTCCCACTCAGAGACAACAAATATTTAAGAACAACAACAGCTGTTTCTCACCCATGGGCGAACTGATAGATGGAAAGATAGTATCTAAGGCAGTCAAGGAAGACGTAGCGAAAGAAGTAGCTGAACTTGCAGAAAAGCACAGGATAATCCCTACCCTTTACGCAGTCCTGGTCGGCAACGATCCTGCTTCCCAATTCTATGTGAAAAAGAAGAAAAAGACTTGTGAAAAGATGGGTATGGAATCAGTAGTTCATGAACTGCCCGAGAGCACGACACAGGAGACACTCGAGAAGCTCATAGCCGAACTGAACAGTAAGAAGGACGTCAACGGGATCCTTGTACAGCTACCTCTCCCAAAACATATGGATGAGTACGAGATAATAAAGTTGATAGATCCCATGAAAGATGTAGATGGTTTCACGCATCACAGCATAGGTGATCTGTATCTTGGAAGGGATTGTCTTCAGCCATGCACTCCTAGCGGGATAATAAGATTGCTTGATCATTACAATATTCCGATTGAAGGAAAAGATGCAGTTGTCATAGGCAGGAGCAATATTGTCGGCAGGCCTATCTCACTCCTGCTTCAGCACAGGAACGCCACAGTGACGATGTGTCACTCACGCACCAATGACCTCCAGTACAAGGCCGCCCAGGCAGACATCCTTGTAGCCGCCATAGGCAGGGCAGAGATTGTCAAAGGAGACTATATCAAGGAAGGCAGTGTTGTGATAGACGTAGGGATAAACAGGGTTGAAGATCATACTAAAGATAAAGGTTATAGGATAGTCGGTGACGTCGAATTCAGCACCGCATCAGAACGCGCTTCTTACATCACACCAGTACCCGGTGGTGTAGGTCTGATGACCATCGCGTGCCTGATGGAGAACACGCTGAAAGCGTGCAGGATGCAGAACAACATACAACAGACGTGATTTTTTCATTTTGATAGATTTTCTTTGAACAACGTTTATAAATCGTTTTCTCGCCAACTACATCAATGGCTTTCTGGAGACAGGCCATTACCTCGCTAGGGTTGATAGGATTACTAGCTTCTGACGCCTATGCACAGGGTAATGAAAAAAAGGTGACCACGCAGGGTGCCGCCAGCAGTGTTTCAGATAGCATAAGCATTGAGCAGATGATGGCGTCTTCAAGAAAAGCCACCTGGAAAGTCGCAGCAGAGCCATACACCGAACCTACATTGGAGGACGCACCAGGTTTCCTGAAGCCGAAGAAGAGAAGACCACAGGCAAACACCCCGCCGCAGTGGAGCATTGAAGGCACCAAAGGTGGAGCGATGGGCGATGCATTCTACAGCATACCCCGTGACTTCCATCTTGACTTAGGAGGACAGTATGGCACCATCAAAGGTCACGGTTTCTCATGGAAAGCTGGAGAGAAAGAGTTCTACTACAGAGGGTATCCTGTGCTGGAGAACATAAAGTCCCTGGAAGGGGAACGATATGACGAGGCGATCACTCTGTGTGACAAGACACTTGCAGAGTTCCTTGATACCTATGAGACAGAACGACCTACCATAGAGCAGGCTCTTGACGAGAACATTTCAACACTTCAAACACAGCTCTCAGATATATACCTGGGAAAGTATGAGCAGAAGTTTGTTTTCGATCTTTTCATACACCTGTTGGGGATACTTCCTGAATACGGGAGTGATGATGGCGAGCTTACATCCGATGAGTATATCCCTCTGGGCAAGGAGCTGGAAGAGTTCGCCAGTGATTTCTATGATGATGATGTCAGCGAGGAGGACAAGCAGAGGACACAGGATGCCATCAATGGATTTGCCAGAGACATGTTCAATAGCTACAAGGACACTGATACTTATCACACCATAAGGACTGTCGGGCAGGACCCCGAAAATAATATCAAGGTAGGCAGCATGACGCTCGGCGATCTTGAGCGGCTTGCAGAAGGCTTCGGGGAGATACTTGATGTTGAACAGACCCGCGAAGGTATAAGAGGTAGCAGGACTCTCCGAGGAAGAGGTGTCGCTCACGCGGAATTATCGATGACTTCTGAAGTGAGCACAGGTGAACAGTCAGGAGAGTTCAACCATTCTGTGCTTTCGGATAATCGCGCGGATGCCCTTGCACATACAGATATCGATCTGAGGTTCAAGAGAGGCACACCAGTATATGTCTACGTGACTGATGAAAGGATCAAGTTGTCATTGGAACAGTTCGGAAAGCTTGCAGGTTTTGATTTCCATCTTCTTGATGTAGAGCTCAAAGCATCCATGGACTATCTGTACCATGCACAATCAAGGTTCGCCGAGTCATTTGAGCTCTCCGAACCTACAAGAAGAGGCTGGCAGGGAGTCGGTATGGTATATGACAAAGGAAGATCTGTCTTTGAGAGGGCAGATATCACGATATCTGGAGAGGTAAACACTGCCGAAAAGAGCATCAGCGGAAGATTCCATGAGGAATGGCTGAAGAAGTACAAGAAGCACGAGCTTACATCATTATATGTCTTCAACCAGGAGACCCACCATCGCGGATGGTACTTTGTGTCTGCAGGAGTCCAGATGGGGGATGAGAAGGAGGTCTGGCGCTGGAGGGAGACAGAGGCGAGCATGCGTCTGGTGCTTGGACAAGAAGAAGAGATTACCAACACACAACATAGAGATGGTCATAAGGACGAAAGGTTCATATTCCGTCCCCGCGTCAATGTCGCTGGCGGGTTCAGGCACGGATTGATGTCTCCGTTCTTTGCTTACACGCAGCTTCCTCTGGAGACATTACGTTTCGGCATTCTGCTCGACATCCCTCATGTACCGAGCAGGGTATATGTGCGTGCAACTCATGATGACTTCACCCCAAAGAATCCCATGTCTGACAACACAGACATCTCTGCAGAGGCATCTGTCGTGCTGTTGGATGCTGAAGGGAACAGGAAAGTCATGGACTATTACATCCAGGAAGAGCTGTCTCAGGCATCGCCACGCGTGAGCAAACAGATGGACAACCAGATGCTGAAGTCAGCACTATATTCTGATCTCGAAGGGATGATCATGACTGCACGCGCCATAGATAAAGATCTGAGTCTCCAGGGAGTATGGGGGACAGGATCTCCATTCTTTATAGGCATGGGCTATTTTGGTAATGTCGGTGAGAACTTCCATGGAGGTAACCTGATCATCGGGTATGATGAGTTTGCCTTTGATGCAGGCCTTGCTGCTTTGAGCAAGGATGAGAACCATGGCCACGCCCTGCGCGCATCAGTATCAGGCAGGATCTGCGACACGATAATACATCTCGGAGTGGACGGGATGCTCCCTG
The DNA here is from genome assembly GCA_030591125.1 of Candidatus Woesearchaeota archaeon. Classification (GTDB taxonomy): domain Archaea; phylum Nanobdellota; class Nanobdellia; order Woesearchaeales; family UBA11576; genus JABMQF01. The sequence continues at coordinate 6,786 of JAUVBP010000003.1, forward strand.
CACAGATGGATGATAATGGAGAGAACTATGGCTCGTTGCAGCCAGGACTTGACGCCACACTTAACATCTCCGGTTATTTCCATGAAGAAGTATTGCTCAGAGTGTTCAGTCCAGGATGGTGGAAGAAGAAGATGTCTGATTGAGTTCTTAACGTTCAGCATACCTTGAACAGCAGGTCATGCCGAATGTCTTGTCTGTGACACCAGCATCATAAGCGAACATCGCCCTATATACATAGACCATATTCACATAATTCTGAGTCTCATCAAGAAGTGGTATGCCAACACCACCCACACTCCTTACAGAACGCCTCAATGCTTCCATGCTAGCATTATATCTTGATGCTACAAATCTCTCATCACCATTGAAATGTAAGAATAGTTCTGCAAGGTGCTTGACCAGTGCATCTGTGAACAGCATAGGACTGAGCCGCGGGTCGATCTGCATTATATGATGGTTGACTGCGAGGTCAACCTCAAGCTTTTTCTCATCATCTGTCTTCAGAGGGCGCACGCCTGAGAGATATATCATCTCGTCTTCTGCTCTCTGACGCGCACGTGCCTCACGCTCTATCTCAGGCACTCTACTCATGGCCTGCTTTATCTCCTGTTTGTATATCTCGAATGCCTCATCACCTCTTGCGACACGGTCTTCTGCATCAGCCAATAGACGATAATGGCTCTCAAGACGCCACGCATTCGAGTTGAAGTTTGACATCAATTGTTCTTTGACTTCATGTGAAGATGATGTGAGATCCACTCTCCTGAGCATGCGTCCGAGGAAAGCATCCCTGGCAACTCTTGCATCTGATCTCAAGTCTCTTGCTATAGAATACTGGCGCCGGCCAGACTTCCATGTGTATGGCTCTCTTGCCCTTGCACGAGATACATAATTCCAGGTGGATTCTATGAACTGCGCATCTCCTAGCGCTCCTGCTTTTGACACGATGTGTCTGCCGAATCTTGATTCCTGTTTGAGTATCGCCAATGCGAACATCGGATCGACTGGCCAGGTGTCTTTGTATTTCTCTACTGCATCAAGAAGATACGGGAAGTATTTCCTTGCTTCAGGCGTCCTTCTGAGGAACCTGTCCCAGTCATACTCTGGTTGTTCACCTTTTGCTTTGATTATCTGTAGTGCAGCGTGGGAGAGGAGGAACCTCTGGTCAGTCACCTTCTCATCAAGCATTTCTATCTCATCATTGAGCTCAAAATACGTGGCCTGCACCCCTTCATTGGCAGCGCTCAGTTCTGCTATATCTTTCTCATACTGAGTTTCCTGATGGGTGAGTTTCTGTTCAAGAGATGATATCTGCTTAGAAAGCATCTGCTCAACTTCGCTCCTGCTGATGACAAACTCTGAAATGGCTCCGCCCAGGAGTGCACTGACACCTATTGTAGCTAGAACTCCCCCTGTAAGCAATACCTTGCGATTCATTGTAGTGACATGCTCCCTTATGTCCTTTAGCGATCTCATATTCAACACCAATATCCAGAAGATTAAGAGGCATCTGGAAACATCTACCTCTTATTTTGTCAAATAATCACTCTCAACCACATTATAAATGTTTCGGATGTATAAGTGCCAGCACCACCGCCTAGCGAGCTTACAGAGCCAGAATCAGCAATAATCGCAGTTCAGCAAAAAGAAGCAGTACAAGATACATAGCGAGCGCGAGGTGCTGGCAGGCATACAAGTAAAAAACAGAAATCCCACACCATGGACTTCACTAAACCTACTCCTCCCCGCCATACGTTCTCTTCACCAACCCCTCTATCTCTCCGCCGACAATCATACTAGGTGGCTTTGCAGGATATACCTCAACAAGAGCTTCCAGGCTTTCATCATTTTTCCATAAGGAAGGGAGTACTGCTCCTGCTATGCCTCCCACGATCCCAAGACCTATTATGCAGGTAGGTGCAAAGAAGAGACCTCCAGCATACCCCATGACAATAGCATCGTACAGGCCGGGTGAATCAGTTACAACACATATCTTATCATATAACAATTCTGCTACAGGGCCATATCCTAATGTCTGTGCTATTGCTATTGGAACTCCTATGAACGCACCTATCTTGGATCCTTTAAGTGCTCGCTTCTCAAGTTCAGAAATCTGCTTTCCCATACAGTATATTAGGGAATTGACGTTTATATAATTTCGTCCATCATTATTTAACAATACGCAAAAGAAGTATCACTCTTTCCGCACGAGCTCAACAACACTCTCGCTATGCGGTGTCTGAGGGAAGAGGTCAAACAGTGCAGCACTCTTGACTTTATACTCCCTGAACTTAAGTATGTCTTTTGCCAGCTGTTGCACATTGCAGGATACATACACGATCACAGAAGGTTTCAACCTGTTCAATGTCTGTATCGTCTTTGGATTCATGCCGGAACGTGGAGGATCAGTTATGACGAACAGCTTCGAAGGCAGTTCCACCTTGCTCAACTGTTTTGCATCCATGCAGAGAGCTTCTGCCTTGACACCATTCACAGCAATATTCTTCTTTGCAGTGTCGATAGAGCCCTGGAACTCTTCCACTATTGTCACGCCAGAGAAAAGATCCGCATTTATGATACCGAAAGTCCCGACACCGCCATAGAGATCCAGAAGATGGTATCCTGACGTGTCGCACTTCTGCAACAGTCCACGCACATATTCCTGCATCTTCTCTGCCATCACATAATTATTCTGGAAGAACCCCTGCACCGAATACAGGAACTCCTTGCCGAGATACTTCTCTTTTAACATATCAACACCTTTGACAACAAAGAAATCTTCTGAAGTGCTGTGGTCTGTCTTACTAGGTACATAAGTGACGACAACATTGTTCGCAGTCGTCTTGGCAGCAAATTCCTTGACTTTCTCTATCGCTTCCTGTATCTTGGTAGAGTCTGAATTCAACACAAAAGATATCGACGAGTCTTCTTGAGGTGTCCGCACGACCGCATACCTGAAAGTGCCGCTGTGCTGCACGACCTTGAAATAATCAGCACCTGAGAAAGATTCCCTCACTTCTGAAGCAAGAGCATTCAACCGTGGATTGGATATCACGCATCCCTTGACATCTACTATTGTCTTCCAATCACCCTTCTTCCTGAAGCCTAGTCCATTTGCATGGAATATGAAATCCATCCTGTTACGATACTCATACTCTGGTCCAGAGAACACCTGCACATCAACATCCCCGACAGCACGGGCCAAGACTGCCTTCTTGTTCTCAAGCTGCACATCATATTCTATGTGCTGCGCTGAACAACCGCCACACTTCAGGAAATAGGGGCATTTAGGTTCTGCCATATGGGCGGGTCCATCAGCTAAATATTTAAATGAATCGGACTTCTGCATGGTTCAATGAACCATTCAATAAAAGTGGGTGTGAGTTTCGGCATCACTTCGGGTATAATCACCACTCTCGGCCTGATGGTGGGCCTGTATGCAGGCACTCATTCAAAGCTTGCAGTGCTTGGAGGCATCCTGACAATAGCGATCGCTGATGCACTCTCTGATGCATTGGGGATCCATGTATCTGAGGAGTCTGAAGGCAAGCATTCAGACAAGGAGATCTGGCAATCGACATTGGCCACATTCATCTCAAAATTCCTCTTCGCTCTCACGTTCATCATACCAGTACTCCTCTTATCCCTCAAGACAGCGATGATTGTAGGGGTCATATGGGGTATCCTCGCACTAGGTGCGTTCAGTTTCAAGATAGCAAAGGACCAGAAGACCAAGCCCTGCAAGGTGGTCTGTGAGCACATAGGGATAGCCATCCTGGTTGTCATTGCAACATACTTTGTGGGCAAGGGCATTGCAGCAATCTTTGGATAGTACTCTTAGACCCTACAGACCCAAATTACGACCTTCTTAGCCTCTACCACAACCTTTATATACAGCTTATTTTTCCACAGCATCATGGGAAATAAAGCTAATGGCCTCAGAGCAGGCACCAAATGCGTGAAAAGGCGAAGAACATCCAGATGGAGCGATAAATGGTTCGTTAAGCGCGCCTTGAACCTGAAGAAGAAATCAGACCCGCTTGTCGGTGCTTCACAGGCCAAAGGCATCGTTCTGGAGAAAGTTCAGCTTGAAGCAAAGCAGCCTAACTCAGCCATGAGGAAGTGCGCCCGTGTCCAGCTCGTGAAGAATGGCAAGCAGATAACCGCTTTCCTGCCAGGTGATGGAGCTACTAAGCTTATTGATGAGCACGATGAGGTTGTCATCGAGTGCATCGGCGGTAAGATGGGACGGTCCAAAGGAGATATTCCTGGCGTAAGATGGCAGGTCATCAAGGTAAATGATCAATCACTCAAGGCTCTTCTAGAGGGCAAGATAGAGAAGGCAAGGAAGTAAAAATGGAGATTCTAGCATTCAACAGGTGGGGCACAGACGGGATAACTGTAGAGGATCCTGGGCTCAAGGACTATATCTGCATCAAGCCGAGGATAGTGCCTATGACCGGCGGCAAGACCGCTAAGTTCCGGTTCCACAAGGCGAATGTGTTCATAATCGAGAGGCTCATGAACCGTATCATGAACCCAGGTCACAAGTCAAAGAAGCACCTGATAAGTTCAGGGGACATGACAGGCAAGGGCAATACTGCATATAAGATCATGGAACAGGCGCTTGAGATCATCGAGCAGAGGACCAAGGAGAACCCTATAGCTGTCGTCGTGAAGGCGATAGAGAATGCTGCACCCAGGGAAGAGATAGTCACCATCGAGTATGGTGGAGCGAAATACCCTAAGGCAGTAGAGGTTGCTCCTATGCGGAGGGTCGACCAGGCCCTGAAGTTCATGACCCAGAGCTCTTGCCAGAAGGCATTCAACTCCAAGAGAAGCATAGTAGCATGCCTTGCGGATGAGATACTTAATGCTTACAGTAAGTCCGGCCAGTCCGGCGCTATTTCCAAGAAGCTCGAGACCGAGCGTCAGGCAGACAGTTCTAGGTAAACAGGTAATTTACATCGCTTGCTAAGGGATAGACGACAGTGTCATAAAATTAACAAGGATTTTATGACGCCAAAGACCGAAGGTCTTTGAGTGTCTAAAAAAGAGAGAGTGGAGGAGAAGCAAAATGGAGAAACTTAAACCGAGAGATGTACAGCACCTACGGATGGTAGGTAAGATTTCTGGCGAAGAGTACGCAGTCATAAACAATATACAGGCACGTGGAGGTCTGAAACCGATAGTCGAGAGCAGGGATGCTTTGAGGGCAGATTCTCTCGAAGGGCAATTGATCGCTTTCTACAATGGCGGGAGTGAGCCTGTTGCAGATATTCGGATTGGCGGCAATATCAGAGTATACAGACAGCAGCATGCTGAACTTGCTGACAGTGTCATCAGTGGACTTGAAGCTGCAGGTTACAATTCAGATCGATATGAGACAATAAACTAAATTTTTCTTTTTTTTATCATCTTATTTCTGATTACCATTTTGTAACAGAGTAGATATTAGTGGCCAAATCTGTATACTCAAAACAGGTTCAGCTTATAAACATCTCAACAAGATACCTTGATTTCTAAAACGCAAAACACGCGTTTAAAGCCTTGAAACCAAAGAAATCGAGTAAAGGAAATATGGGAAACGAGGGAAAAATCGGAACGTTTATATATCAGGACGGCGTAGGTAATCTTAGGTCAGATGAGAACAACTCGATGAGAGATCCTGGGCGACAGGCCAGGGTCATACGAAGACTTGTTGTGGAAATTTTTTCAGCAAAAAACGGTTCATGATCTCTTTGGGGGGTGGTTTGGACCTGCTTGCGCGAAGCCTCTTTGCGCAAGCAGTATCCTTTTCTTTACAGCAAAAAAGTGTACGGTGACGTTTATGGAGCTTGAAATATATTACGACACACAAGAGCATCAAGAGACACAGGACTCACATCATGGGTTTATGATGCACGCAAGGAACGCGGCAAAGGCAGTCCTTCTTGTGTTATCGCTTACCACAGTCTGGTATGCAGTCATGCTCCTGACAGGATGGTACGACCCTGTATTCCATATGTTCGCAGTGTTCTCATCAGCGATCATGACAAGAATAGCGCCTTCTTCAGGACTGATCTCTAAGTTGGCAGACTGATTCTTCACAATGTGCTAAAGCCTGCTTCGTCACACCAAAAAACTTTATAAATAACAAAACAAATGCAGATACCATGACAAAAAAGAACAGTGAATCACTTTCTAGTCGCATTGCAGAGGAAGCCATAGATGAGATAATGATGGCAGGACTCGCGTTTTTCCTCGTCATTACAGGATTCAATTACTTCAACATAAAATGGGCCTGGGCAGAGACACTTGCCAAGACAGGCTCTGCTTCCCCGACCATGATAGGTCTTGAGATCAAGCAGATGTTCGGAGGGATAACTACCACATTCCCTTTCAAGTACCTTTTTGTACAGCATGATTTATGGGGAGCGCTCACATTGGCGATAGTCCTGACAGTGCTGGGCCTGGGGCTCAAGGCATTCACTGTCAAGACCAAAGGGAAGTTCCTGATAGACATAGGGAAGAACCTGTACTTGCCTGCCTTGATAGGCATCATAGGGATATTTGCACTCCAGATCTGGAGCGCGATAAAAGTAGAAGGGTATCTTGCGAAGAGAGCGATGGCACTGCCTGAGATGGGATCAGGATTCTTCATATGGGAGACGTATGGACTGCTGTTCCTGGTAGGCGCAGCAGTGCTCGTCACAGGGTCTATAGTCAAGCTCATCGGTGAGAAGAATAAGTACCCAAAGACAAAGATGGTGGGAGACGCGATGTTCACTGGCTCGTTCATACTCCTGGGGTACTACGTAATCATCCGCATCCTTGCACTCGAGGTCATGTCAAGCACTTCTGCAGGAAGGGTCATAGAGGCATTCATAATATCCAACCAGTTCTCAAACATTGCGATAATCATATCTGTATTCATGTTCAGTTTCGGCCTTGCGATAAAACGCTTCGGCATAAAGATCCTCAGGAAGGAGAAAAATCTCTGGAAGCTGGAGAATATGCAGCACAGGCATGAACAGCTCAAGCACGATCTTGGACCTGGAACTCACCACGCAGACAGGCCTTCCCATCCCAAGCAGCTGCAGGTGGACCAGCGTCAGCACATCAGGCACCCTGCATATGATCAGCCTGAACATCCCATACATCGTTATGTGCATCCTGAAGGTCATTACAAGAAGAAACGACGATAGATTAGCTGAAAAATTATTTTTCTGATTTTTCTAATATCCTTTTCAGTTCCGGACGCAGCTCTCTGGTGAAGTCAGCATCCTTCAGCATGAATGACCTATACTCTTTGCCCCATTCCAGGCCGTATTTTATTTTCATTGCCCACAATCCTTCATCAGTGAAGATCATCACAGGTATGCCCTGCTCATTTGCATAGCTTATGAAGTCCTTTGCACGGTCAGGAACATTCGCAGGGTCCCTGGTCTTGGGCTCTACAAGCACAGCGCCGTACTCCCTCTGTCCCATGGATTCCTTTGCCTTTTCAAAATCTATTGAAAAATATGTCTCGATGCCGAGCTCTCGCCTGCAGGTATAGTCAAGAAGGAATTCTGTGGCTACATCGCTGAATTCATCTACCACAAGGATATTTATTGTCATGTGTTCCACCTAAAAAAATAAAGAAGGGCTTGTTACCCGCCCAACACTTTTGTGCCCTATATCCTCACATCGAGATCATGCTTCTCACCCGAGTTCCATTATACAGGGTATTCGCTTATATGCAGTTCTTATATAAAAAGCTTACTAAAATTACTACTATACAGTGAGTAATAACCGAAACATTTATATAGGGGTTTTTTTAAAACTCTAATTGATCAGGAGGTGGGCCTAAATGACGCACATAATATTCTCGGATGTTGATGGTACGTTAGTCCATAAGTCAGATGGCTCTGGAGAGCTGGTACAGATTCCCGGAGGTAGATCGTATATCAGCGCTGAAGCTGTTGGTCTGATACAAGGGTTCAGGGATCAGGGTCATCTGTTCGCTATCATCACGGGCAGGAGGAGATCCGGTTTTGATAGGATAGCTGAGGTAATCCCTTATGATGTATCTATAATCGAGCATGGGTGTGTGGTGCTGGATGGTGATGATGTTGATGTGCATTGGCATGAGCGTATGTCTTCTGTAGTCGGGACTTTAGGGAATAAGGACGGCGCATTGTGGGAGTATGAGCAAAGGTTGCTCGATCAGGGTTATCGTACAGATTCTGAAGGTAGGTCTGCATCATTTAGATTGTTTAAAGATAGACCTGATAATCTTTCTGAAGATGAGCGGACATACATTGAGAAAAAGGTTGAGGATGAGATGGGTCATGCGGGACTGACTACCACGAGGAACATAGATATGCTCGATGTGATTCCTGCTGCAGGCGGGAAAGCGAATGCGATGAAATATCTGGTAGAGCAATATGGGCTGGGTGTGCGTGATGTTGTAGCATTGGGTGATGACTTCAATGATATTGATATGCTGGAGTATGCTTGTGAAGCATTGTGTCCTGGCAATGCCAAGCCTGTTGTGCGGGAGTTGGTCCGAGCGAAGAATGGCTATGTCTCTGACCTGGGTGGACACGCAGGAACAGTAGATATCTTGACAAAAATATATAAACAGCTTGACCTGCAGTGAAGTCATGTGTGGTATCAATAAAAATCATGATCTTACTGAGGCGTCTGTAATAAGTTCTATCAGAGAATCTGTACTACTGAAACAGAAGCAGGTAAATCGTCCCCTGTTGATATGTGTCGGAGGTGCAGGGTGTGGTGGAAAGACCCTTTTTGCAAAGCAGTTGGCAGAGGGATTAGGATCTGCAGATGTTCTCTGTCTTGATCCTTACTTAAGACCTTTAGAGTCCGGGTCCATGCTTGTGTGGAGTGGGGTGCACAAAGGGAAAAAGATCCGAGGCAGACAGACTGCTTGCGTGCCGGGTAGTGTATCTCTGAGTGTGCTTGAACAGGACTTGAAATCAATAAGGGATAATAGATCATTCAAGACGCAACCTGCAAACCCTCTGAACAATGAGATGCAACCTGAGGTATATGTGCCAAAAGAAGTCAATATAATTGAAGGAATATCTGCATTCTTTGTCAATATGGAGCTTTATGATATCACGGTATTCATAGACAGTCCTGAAGCGATCGAATACCTGAGACGTAAGAAAAGGGATCTGATCGAGAGAGATATATCTGGTGAGGAATTTGAGCAGAGCTTCTTCCTGAGGCGGGCGCAGTATGAGCAGTATGTGCTGCCATTCAAGGATAGATGTGATTTTGTGATATGTTCTGATGATTC